>CADBRF010000220.1 GCA_902796975.1 uncultured Coriobacteriaceae bacterium | reverse complement strand
GCACCGACAATCATGTTGGAGGAGTAGCACGGAGCAGGCTGCTGCTCAGGCAGGCCGTACATGTACCACTCGATGAACTTGACAATGTTACGACCAGGCTTACCCAAGCCCATCATCGTCATGAGAGCAGCCTCGAAACGCGCCGGCTCATGAGAGAAGGTCGAGCGGATGAAGGAACCGCCGTTGCCATGGGCAATGGAGGTCGGGTGCTTTGCCCACTGATGTGCGAGAGCCTTGATCTGACGCGACGGGATGCCGCAGATCTTCTCTGCCCACTTCGGGGTCTTCGGAACCCCATCTTCCTTGCCAAGGATGTAGTACTCGAACCAGTCGTAGCCGATGGCATGGGCATCGATGTACTCGTGATCAACGAGGTCCTCGGTCATCCATACATAGGCGATTGCAGCCTGGAGGGCGGCATCCGTGTTGGGAAGGACCGGGAACCACTTGTCTGCGTGAGCAGCAGCGCCGTAGTTGACATCGGGGCAGATATAGACCTGCTGAACGCCGATTTCGGTCAGCCAATTGCAATAGCGGCTCGGCAGCTGTCCCTGCCAGCCCCACGTGGTGGTCTCCATATCGCAACCCCAAAAGAGGAGCATGTCGGAGTTCTGAGCCACGTCCATAAGAAGGTTGCCCATCTTGAACTGACCAAGCGGGTCGTTGCCCCACATGTGCTTAGCGCCCCAGTACCAGCCTTCCCAGGAGTCTGGCTGGCGGGCCTGGTAGGTCCAGTCGTCGCCGATGAGATTCATGAGGCGGGTGTTAGCACCATGTGAAGCGTGGATAACCTTGGTCTCGCCATGACCGTCGCCCTGGACGAAGATGGAGGGCAGGCCATAGGTATCCTTGATACGAACAATCTCGTCTGCGATGAGCTGAGCTGCCTCATCCCAGGAAATACGCTCGAACTTGCTAGATCCGCGGGTCTCGGGGTGACGGTCGCCCTTGGGATCCCAGTCGACACGTTTCATTGGGTAGAGGATGCGATTCTTGGAATAGATGCGGTGCTTGTAAGCATATGCGAACGTGGGAATATAGGTTTTAAGACCCGACTTGAACTCACTGCCACGAGCTTTGATAGTCCAGGGCTTGAGGTAATCCGCCGGGTATTCGTTGTCGTAACGAAGCGGGCGCGTGCGAAGAACTTTGCCGTCTTTCACATCAATCTCAGCAATATTTGCGCCAATGCCAAAAGAGTTGAGACCGGTGGTCTTGTAGACGGTCTTCACACCATCTTCCGGAGTCTCCTGAGTTTCGTAACCGCGCCAGGGTGCATCATAGTCAAAGCCGCTGACGGTCTTCTCCGCTTTCTCACCATCACCAAACTGGTTCATGATTTCGGAGTCATTGTCTGGCATTCGTTTCTCCCTCCTTTTGCGTTCGTTTGCCTCCCGCACCCTGCTGGCCAAGCTAGGCACGAGAAACTGCATAACCGAGCTCGCGCAACTCTCTGGCATTTAATGTAAAATGTGGAGGCTTCGTGTGTTAGAGCCACTTAGATGTGGCTGATATTCCATTTTGGTATGGATGAGTCATTCACCGTTTTGATGGCCAGAGAGAGGCGTTCAATGCAGGTCGAACATATGAAGGAGTTTCTCGTTGTTGCCAGGGCTGGGAATATTTCTGCAGCGTCCGAACAGCTCTACCTTGCCCAGCCTGTCCTGAGCAAGCATATTCGTGCTCTTGAGAAGGAAGTTGGAGCGGATCTGCTCAACAGAACAACACGTGGAGTGACCCTTACTCCGCTTGGCGAGGAAGCAGCTCGCGTGTTTGACCGCATCGTTTCCATGTACGACGAGTTCAAGGCATCTGCCCTGCTGCACGAAGAGGCAACTGGCACTATCCAAGTTGGCATACTCACCCTGGGTTTCAACCGGTACGTACTGCCTGTGATGAGCCAGCTTAAGAAATGGTACCCCAAGGTCAACATCGTTTATTCCACAGAGAAACCAACCGATCTCAAGGAGAGCCTCATCAATGGGACCCTGGATGTTATTCTCGGCGACGAGTCCCTCATAGATTCGTCTTATCTTTCGGGCGTTTTGCTACGCAGCGAACCTATTTCGCTTGTCGTCGCAACGAGCAACCCCCTCGCGACAAAAGAGGCAGTAACTCCCGATG
>CADBRF010000219.1 GCA_902796975.1 uncultured Coriobacteriaceae bacterium | reverse complement strand
TCTCAAGCACCTTCGCGTTGGTTGACCAGCCGGTTTTCGTTTTCTTGCTCTTGCGGGTGTCGAGCCCCAGCACATCGAAGAGAATGTGGCCGAGCTGCTTGGGAGAATCGACGTTGAAGCTTTCTTCTGCCAACTCGATGATTTCTGCATGAAGGGTGTCAATCTGCCCGGAAAGCTCCTTGGAAAGAGCTTCAAGCTGGGCGATGTCGATATCAACACCTGTGATTTCCATCTGCGCGAGCACGGGTAGAAGCGGCATTTCAATGGTGGCGAAGAGATCCCAGCTCTCATCTTCATGGAGCAGCTTATCGAGCACTCCAACAAGGGCAGCTGACGCTGCCGCGGCAAACTGACCCGGTGTTGGTGCATCGGCGCCTTCGGGTTTCAAGGTACCCAAATAGCGTTCTGCCAGTTTGGCGGCGGAATAATCAGCACTGTTTGAGTCCAGAAGATAGGCTGCCACGCCACAGTCGAAAATGCGGTCAGATACACGCTCGTCGTCGATAAGGGAGCCGAGGAGACTTTCCGCCTCGTCAATAGTGGGCCAGAGAGTTCGAATGAGGTGCTTGATATCGGAACCTGCAAGCTTGCCCTCTTCGATGATGGCGGCAACGAGTGGGGTTCCTTTTGCTATTGGTGCTGTTGCGATGCCTGTGCCATCGGAGAAAGTCAGGGAAGTTTCATTGGTAAAAAAGTTCAGTTCCTCTGGTTCGTCGAGCTCGACGGCAATCCAGCGGTTCTCGTTTATCGCGTTCTCCACGAACGCCTCCGCATCATCTGCCTTTGTGTAGACGAGAGCAGACGTCTCAGTTGGCGCGCCGGGGGTGCTTGCCCCGGTGCTCCCAATGAGCCCGAGAACTGTCTTGAGATGTCGGTTGAAGTGAAGGGCGCCAAATGCCTCCGTAACGTCTTCGGCGGTGTAGGAGGGGAAGCTGACCTCGTTAATGTCAAGCTCGACCGGAGCATCTCGGCGGATGGTTGCCACGTCGCGGCTGATGCGGGCATCTTCCACATGCTCGCGGACATTCTTTCCCATCTTGCCGTTGATTTCGTCGGCGTGGGCGATGATTTCTTCCAGCGAGCCGTACTGGTTGAGGAGCTTTGCCGCAGTCTTCTCTCCAATGCCGGGAACGCCGGGGATGTTATCGGAGGGGTCACCTTTGAGACCCAGGAAATCCGGCACGAGCTCGGGGCCGACACCGTAGCGCTCCTTGACCTTCTCGGGCGTGTAAACCGTCACGTCCGACATGCCCTTCTTTGTTGTGACGATGCTCGTGGTCTCGCTTGCCAGTTGGTAGGCGTCCTTGTCTCCCGTGATGAGGTAGACGCGTACACCCGCTTCTTCGCCTTTTGCGGCAAAGGTGCCGAGGATATCGTCACCCTCAAAGCCTTCCATCGAGATGCAGGGAATCTTCATCGATTCAAGCAGGCCGCGGATGATGGGGAACTGCACGGCAAGATCGTTGTCCATGGGAGGACGCTGCGCCTTGTAGCGGTCGAGCAGCTTCATACGCCAATCGGGACGATGGACATCCCAGGCGCATATGATGCCATCGGGATGGTAGTCCTCGATCATCTTGAGCAGCATCTGCATAAAGCCGAAGACGGCATTTGTGGGCGTGCCATCGGGTGCGTTCATGGTAGGCGAGACAGCGTGGTAGGCGCGATGGAGCAGAGAATTTCCGTCGATGACTGCTACAGACCGTTCTGACATGGGTGTTCCTCCCAGGATAGATGAATCGTAGCCCCTATTATGCCCCAGATTCGGGGTGTCATACAGCTTGCGCCGCTCGACGCGCGTAGGGGAGTGGTGTTCTTCCCGAGCACAGGAGCGGCACCTCACATGAGCGGAAACTTGCCGCCGCCCGCTGGTTTCTTGCATGCATGCGGGTAGGGTAGTAGCTTGCAAGTGCGCGAAACGTTCCCTCGTGACGGCATTCGGCAACGAAGCGGTACACATTCAAGAGGGGCAAACGCGCATTAGTACTAGAGCTTGTATTCGAAGAGAAACGGGACTCGCAATGACGTACAAGGAAAAGCTCCAACAGGCCTCGAAAGAGGCTCGCGCCGCTGTTATAGGGCTCATCGGCACGATTATCGTGTGGATTGTGCTCGGCTTTGGCGTGTATGCCACCGGCATTGTCATCGGCTCAACACCCCTGTGGATCATCACCGGTTTGTTCGGGCCCTTCCTCTTTGCCATCGGCGTCGCCGTCTACTTGGCCAAGGTGGTCATGAAAGACGTCGGGCTCGATGATATCGAGCCCATCCAGGCAGACGCGGTGAAGGGAGACGCCCATGTCGCAAGGTAATCCGTTCGCCCTCATCCCCGTGATCATCTTCCTGGCGGCATCCCTGGCGGTTGCCGTCTGGGTTCGCATGCGCACCGCGCGGGGGAACTACGATTTCGTATCTGAATACTTCATCGGCAGCAGGAGTCTCGGCGGCTTCGTGCTTGCCATGACCACCATTGCCACCTATGGGTCAGTGAGCTCCTTTGTGGGCGGTCCTGGCCAGGCCTGGCTCGTAGGCTGGGGCTGGGTCTATATGGCAGGTGTGCAGGTCACAGCCCTCTTCCTGCTCTTCGGCATCATGGGCAAGAAAATGGCAATCGTGAGCCGTCGCTTGGGCGCCGTTACGGTCATCGATGCTATCCGTGCCCGCTACAAGTCAGATGCGGTGGCGAATATCTCCGCCGTCATCATCGTGCTCTTCTTCGTTGCGATGATGGTTGCCCAGTTCGTGGGCGGTGCCAAGCTCTTCGAGGCGGTTACGGGCTATAACTATGTCGTGGGCCTTGCCCTCTTTGGCATCGTCGTCATTCTCTATACCACCATTGGCGGCTTCCGTGGCGTCGCCATTACCGATGCCATCTGCGGTGTCCTCATGATCGTGGGCATTGTCGTTCTGGCAGGAGGCATCCTCTCCGCTGGTGGCGGCTTCAGCCAGATTATGCAGAACATCACGGCTACGAACCCCGAGATGATGGAGCCTTTGGGCGGCGGTCAGATGCCCATTGGTCTCTACGTTACCCAGTGGCTTCTCGTTGGCGTTCTCACCTTCTGCCTGCCCCAATCTGTCGTGCGCTGCATGGGCTTCAAGGACGAGAAATCGCTCAAGAACGCACTCGTCGTGGGCACAATCATCTGCGGCATCATGATGATTTGCGTGACCGCACTGGGTGTTCTTGCCAAGGGTGTGCTTCCGGGGACGCTTGCTGACTACGGCAACTCCGTGGATAACATTATTCCCCAGGCGATTGTCCAGACGCTTCCCTCCTGGCTTGCTGGTATCGCCATCATCGGCCCCATCGCGGCATCCATCTCCACAGTTTCTTCCCTTCTTATCAGCTCCTCCTCATCCATCATCAAGGATGTCTACCTGCACTACCAGGAGAAGCAGGGGAAGAAGGTCTCTGATGTTCGTATCTCTCGAATGAGCCAGGTGTTCACCTTCGCCGTTGGCTTGCTCGTCTTCGTGCTTGCGGTGGTTCCTCCCTCGGTTATTTGGAAGATCAACATGTTCGCCTTTGGCGGCCTCGAAACCGCGTTCTGCTGGGTGCTTGTGTGCGGGCTCTACTGGAAACGCGCCAATGCAACGGGCGCTATCTGGTCTATGGTCGGTGGCACGTTTGTCTATTGCGCCCTGATGGCAATTGGCTTCAAGCCCTTCGGCCTCCACCAGATTGTCGCGGGAATCACGCTCTCGCTCGTCCTCATGCTGGTAGGTTCCTGGATTGCTAACCGCAACAATGCGACAGCTGCAGAAGATTACGACGAGGTCTTCTTCCCGGCGTAGACTTCAGGCAATACGAGCTGAGTCTCTATCTGATATACGTATCGGTTCGCGCAAAACGCCCCGGCTTCCCAGAGAGGAAGACCGGGGCGCATGTTGTCAGCCAGCAAACAGGTTTGGGCGAGAGCCTATTTCACGGCGTAGCGGGAGAGGTTCTTGGTGAGCACCTGGATAAAGCGCTGGCCCAGCTCGGAGAGGTCGCTCAGGCCTCCCTTGACGACGCATCCCAACTCGAGAACGACATCGGTCTCGAGCGGAACGGTGGCGAGCAGGGAGCCATCGGTAACACCTACGAGAATGCCACTCGTAATGGTATAGCCGTTCACTGCGCAAATGAGCTCTGAGAGCGTTGCACGATCGGTCGTGGCAATGCGCTTATGGTGGGGTGCTTCTGCAAGAGCTTCCTCGGCGAACTTCGGATCATCATCTTCCTGCTCGAAGTAGACATAGGGGTAGTCTACGAGGTCGCTGATCGCGATTTTCTCCTTGTCGGTCAGGGGGTGCGCCTTCGGAAGGGCCACCTGGGGAACGGAATCTGCAATCTTCACGAATTGCAGGCCTGCCTCCTTGATGGCAGCGTCGAGTGCCTCCTTGCTCTCGCTCGTCTCAAAGAGAACGCCGAGCTCGCTTACCCCTGCAGCAACGTCTTTGATGACGCCGCGGGTTGTGCGGTCACGGAGCGCGAGAGCATACTCGTCTTCGGAGTTGTCGAGCACGCAGGTGGCAAAGGACTGGACTCCAAAGAGGTAGTGCTGCTGGGAAACTGCAAATGTCTTGCTCATGCCTTGGTCCTTTCCACCTGACTAGTTATTGTGCTTGCGTTCGTCGATGAATCGCTTGGCCTTGTGCTCTGCCGAGACGCCCAGCTTGCCCGTGTCGTAGACGATGACCTTGGCGGGACGGACGCCCGTATGCGTCTTGAGAGCGCCCTCGACGCGCTTTGCAATCTGGTCATAGGGTTCGTCGCTGCCAAAGGCGCGCTCCACCGAGACCTCGTATTTGGTCGTGTAGTTCTTATCGTAGACGCGAATGCGGTACTCGCCCGTGAGGCCCTTCTCATTGCGGACGACGTGTTCGATGTCGGAGGGGAAGACATTCACGGCACTGACGATGAACATCTCATCCTTGCGTCCGGAAACGTGGATGCGGGTGTGCGTGCGACCGCACTTGCACGGGGTCTTGTCAATCCATCCGATATCGCCGCTGCGGAAACGAATGGTCGGACGTGCACGCTTGCTGAGCGTGGTGTAGGTGAGCTCGCCCTTCTCGCCTTCAGGGAGAACCTCTCCCGTGTTGGGGTCAACGACCTCGACGAGAATCTGGTCTTCGATGATGTGCAGGCCATCCTTGTACTCGCACATGCCCGCGCATGCGCCGTAGATGTCGGAGAGGCCGAAGAAATCGTAGACGGAGACGCCCCAGAGGTCTTCGATTGCCTTGCGCGTGGTGGAGATGGAACCGCCGGGCTCGCCGGAGATGATGAAGGTCTTGAAGCTGCCAAAGTCCTTCTTGGGGTCGTAGCCCTGCTCGATTGCCTTCTGGCCGAGCAGCCAGGCATAACTGGGGCTGGACCACATAAAGGTGGGCTGGTACTGCTTCATTGCCCAGAGGAGACGGGCGCTTGGGACTGCGCCTACCCAGATGCCGAGTGCGCCCAGTTCTTGTGCGCCGATGACATCGGGGCCGCCGACGTAGAGAGCGAAGTTCATGCCGTGCAGGTAGCGGTCGTTGCGGCGCATACCGGTCTGCCAGAAAAGACGCGACTGGGCATGCTGGAAATCATCGAAGTCGTCCTGGGTGAAGGGGCTCATCGTGGGAACACCCGTGGAACCCGAGGATGTCGCCATGTAGACGACTTCTTCTTCGGGCACGCAGCAGAGCTCGCCAAAGAAGGAACCCACACCCTGGCAATCTCGCTCGGTCTGCTTGTTGGTGAAGGGAATGCGCTCGAGGTCTTTGAGTGTCTTGATGTCTTCGGGCTTGACGCCTGCGGCATCCCAGGCGCGCTTGTAGTAGGGGCTGTGCTCATAGGCGAACTTGAGTTCATCTTGGAGCTTGCCAAGCTGCAGCTCTTCGAGTTCGGCTCTCGGCATGGTCTCGATTTCCGGGTCGTAATATTTCTGATCTGGGTCCCTGCGTCTTAAATCTCGCATAGCATGTTCTCCGTTCGTTGCTCGTTTCTGTAGAACTGCCGCCCGATTTTCCTACCGTAAAGGTAGGAAAATCGGGAACACTTATAGACTCGGATTATATTGTAAGCCGATGTGCGCTGGCGGGGGAGTCTGAGCAGAGATTCGAGAAGATATTAGCCGGTGGACGTTGGAAAAGCATAATAAACGGGAGCCACCCGTAGGCGACTCCCGATGCTGCATGGAGCTTGAATAGAGTGCGGCTAGTAGGTAGCTAGATAGCGCCAGGCGTTCGAGGAAGAGCTTTCCTTGGCAATCGACTGGAGCCTGAGCGCGTTGAGATAACCAGCGCTTCCAACCTCAAGTGTGGGCTTGTATCCCTTGTTGTGATACCAATCGCAGGAATCAAAGTAAGCCTGAAGGTCGGAGTTGGCGAAGTCGTATCCCATACGGGCATAGGGCTCGTTCCAGGCGATGCAGAGCTCGGCATCCGTCAGACCAAGCGATCTGAGCTCGCTTACGGAGTAGACGTGACTCGAAGAATCACCGATGACGTAACCGTCGGAATCGGTGCGGACGGTACCGGAAAGGGTCCTGCCATTGGCTGCCGTGAACGAGACAGATTCGCCGCCACCCCTGTTGGAGGAAGAGGAGCTGCTGCTGGAATTCGAGCTGCTAGAACCAGAACCGGAGTTGGAACTACCCTTAGCGGAGCTGCCATTGCCGGAGGTCTTGCCAGAGTTGCTGGTCTTCCCACTGGCGTTTGAACCACTGGCGCTCGAACCGCTGTTGTTCGTCTTGCCGTTTGCGCTCGCGCTGCCGGTAGTCGAGGAGCTCGAGTTCTCGGAAGAGGCGGACTCCTCGGTCTTTTCCTCGGCCTCTTTGTTCTCGGTTTCAGGCTGCGTTGCGGGGACTTCAGTCCACAGAGCATAGAGCGTGGTGTCTGCGGTGATCTTCATGGGGAAGGACGCCGGTTGTGTGCCTTCTTCATCGAGATACCAGCCCTTGAAGGTGTAGCCATTGCGGGTTGGGTCTTCCGGTTTCTGAAGCTCGGCGTTCTCATCGACGCTCAGCGGGGCGATGATAGAGCCACCATCGGTATCGAACGAAACGGAATACTGCTTGGCAGGAGCAGTTGCCAGATGGTAGGCGCCAAAGCCGAGCGCACCCACGACGAGTGCTGCCGCAACGACCCCCGCAACCTTCTTGCCGTTGCCAGAGCCCTGCTGTTCCGGGCGGCGCGGGGTGGGACCATCTTTGTGCTTGGGCGGCACTGCACCCGTGGCGTCCGAGTCCATGACGGGGATGGGGCCGATCGAGCCAGCGCCAGCCACAGGAGGGATGGGGCCGGATGTTCCAGGATTGCCATCGCGTCTGGGCACGCGAACTTCCCAGGGCTGCGTGTTCGTGTTTGCCGCGGCGTTCTGGCTTTCAACGCGCTGGGAGGGAAGCTGAACCGTTCGCCTGCCTGGACGGAACGCGGTCTCTGCACCGGCTGCATAAGCCTCGGCAGCTCCTGCTCCAACAGCACCTGCAGCTCCCGCGGAGGAATCTACCGGCTTGAACTCGCCCGTGGAAACGCGGTCTTTGTCCTGCACGGGCAGGGGGGCACCGCATTTCACGCAGAGGTGAGCGCTATCGGGATTTTCTGTACCACAAATGGCACATTGCATATCTGCTCCTCTTGTTTGTCGTGTCTAGTAATGATGAGGAAGCTCTACTTTGTAGTGCAATCTCGTATTTTCCCCCTAACATCCGCCGACTTTCAACTGTTTGTCCGGTTAGGCGTCTCCTTCGTCTCGCAGGGAACGAAAATCTCACCAGCTGCCGGCGATAAACGCCTGTCATCTTTGGCAAGTTGCCTCACACCTAAAGTTATCAACGTTTGCATTTCATTCCAGAATTGCTCGTCTGCTTCGGTTAAAATACACACCCGTGTGTGGAATAGGCCACACCGTGATGTATCTGTTGGCCCTCGAGTAATGTCTCATTTATTGAACGTATTCGCGGGTCCCTTGAAAGGGGTCCTCTTGAGCGAAATCAAGAATCCTGAAGTTGTCGAAGAGCCGAATATCTCCGATGACGAACTGAACGCACTCATCGACGGCACGATCAATCCCTTTGACGAGGGTGACCTCGTTACGGGCACCATCGTTCAGATTGACCGCGATGAGGTCCTCCTGGACATCGGCTTCAAGTCCGAGGGCGTCATTCCTTCCCGCGAGCTCTCCATCCGCAAGGATGTCGATCCTTCCGAGGTCGTGAGTGTCGGCGACGAGATCGAAGCTCTCGTTCTCCAGAAGGAAGACAAGGATGGTCGCCTGATCCTCTCCAAGAAGCGTGCTGAGTACGAGCGCGCCTGGATCAGCGTCGAGGAGAGGTTCAACTCCGGCGAGAACGTCGAAGGCGAGGTCATCGAAGTCGTCAAGGGCGGCCTCATTCTCGACATCGGTCTGCGCGGCTTCCTGCCCGCATCTCTCGTCGACCTTCGCCGTGTCAAGGATCTCAGCACCTACCTCGGCACTGTGCTCGAGGCTCGCGTCATCGAGAT
>CADBRF010000218.1 GCA_902796975.1 uncultured Coriobacteriaceae bacterium | reverse complement strand
GGGCAGCCTTGAGGTAGGCAGAGCCCGAGATGCTGCCAGGCTGGTAGAGGATGTTGGTGTCTGCGCCCTCAGCCCAGCGATTGTAAGAATCACCTGCCTTGATGTCACTGTACCAGCCATCGATTGTGTGACCGCAAGGGGAGAGGGCTTCAGCGGGTGCTGCAGCCAAATCAACCGTACAACCCCTCGAGATGTAGAGGTCATCTGCTGCACCGGTTCCCGTGTTGTTGTAAATCTCCGTTCCATTCACTGTTGCATCCGATGAGAAAAAGGCACCTCCGCCATAACGCGCCGTGTTGTTGGTGATTAAACCCCCAGTCAAGCTCACCGTGCTATTTGCGCCCGTGTAGAGGCCACCACCATAGGAACCGCTATTTGTGTTGTCGGTGATAGACCCGCCCGTCATATAGAAGCTGCCGCCCTGGCCCATGCCGATTGCGACGGCTGCAAGAGACTTCCCCTTGCAACCCGAAATGGTTCCGCCTGACATGTTGAAAGTTGCGCCGGTACCATCGACAAGAACCGCCGTGGGCAGGGTGAACCACTCGTAGATGCTCTCGCAACCAGTAATCAGCCCACCATGCATGTTGAAGGTGCCAGAATCGTTAACTTGCACGCCTGGACAGGTACCCGAGCTAGAAGAGGGGCCGAGCGTTACTCCCTCATACATGTCAAACGTGCTGGTGGCGGTTACACAGATAATGGGGTTCGTGGTATCGGTGGAGATAACGGTCAAGGAATCTGACCCATCCGCGTTTCCAAGCGTCAGGCTGGCAGAGCCTTTCGTAGTGATGCCGAGAGCGCCCGCGCCGCCGTCGAAGGTCATCGTGTGTCCATCACCCAACAGAGTTAGAGACCCGGCTTCCAGATCGACTCCACCTATGTTGATGTCAGTACCGAGGGTGTAGGTCGCCGTGTTTCCCTGGTTGATATACTCAACAGCAGCTTTGAAGTCGTCCGCGCTGTTGATGATGTTGCCACTAGCAGCTGGTGCCTTTCGCGGTTTTTGCTGGTTCTTTGTTACATCCGCTTGAGTGGTCTGATCAATTGTATCGGAGGATTCGGAAGGCACGGTTTCTTCAAAAGTCAGAATATCACTTTGGCTGTGGCCAGCTGATTCGGCATTATTTTCGACCGTTTTTTTGGGAGCTGCCTTCGGACACGGCTTCTTGAGTGCTCAACACCTCAGCACTAGAGGTTGTCGTTTCATAGACAGCCGACTCGGACTGTTGCTCGGTCTCAGCAAAAGCAGAAAAGACGTGCGCTGGCATCGTGCATACGGACAAAGCAAGCGTAAGCGTAACGCATAAAGCAAGCGGTTTGAAATGTTTCATTTCTTCGTTTCCACCCGTACAAATATATAAATGGGAATCCATGTATTCTGAGTAAATGGTTCTGACGTGCGGGAACCACAATTTTCATATATTTTACATTAATATAAATACATATCAGAATCTAGTTAAAACGCTTCCTAGTGCGCGGGGTTTATAAATGGTGGTTTCCAGAATCTCGTAATCCGCTCTTTTTGGGGCACGTACCAATTCCTTTATGCTGTGGATTCGCCAGCACGCAGAAGAGCATCAGCGCCCCTTGCGTTGCGCTCATGCCGGAATATGGACGTTAAGGCATGCAGGCATTGTAATTTTCGCTACAATGCACCAAAGCATGAGAATTGTCTGTATAAAGCGAGTGAATAATGTCTGAACAGCTTAATTACAAAACAACGACCAATTTGCCTAAGACCTCGTTCAAGATGAAGGCAAATTTGCCTAAGCACGAACCCGAACGTCTCAAGAAGTGGGAGACGATGGATCTCTACCATGAGGTTCTGAAGAAGAACGAGGGGCACCCGTCCTTCGTGCTCCACGACGGTCCTCCCTATGCCAATGGCCCCATTCATATCGGACACTCGCTTAATAAGACGCTCAAGGACATCATCGTCAAATACAAGTCCCAGCGTGGCTTTTATGCTCCCTATGTTCCTGGTTGGGACTGCCATGGCCTGCCTATCGAGAACAAGGTCGAAGAGCAGCTCGGGCCTGAGAAAATGAAGCAAGTGGATACGCCCACTTTTCGTAAAATCTGCCGTCAGTACGCGGAAAAGCAGCTCGATGGCCAGCGCAAAGGTTTCAAGCGCCTCGGCGTTGGTGGCGAGTGGAATGACCCCTACCTGACCTTCACGCCTGAGTACGAAGCTGGCAATATCGAAGTCTTCAAGAAGATGTACCTCGCCGGCTCCATCTACCGCGGGCGCAAGCCTATCCACTGGTGCTCTCACTGCCATACCGCTCTTGCTGAAGCCGAGCTGGAATATTCCGACGAAGTCAGCCCCGCTATCTTCGTGCGCTTCGAGCTGACCACGACGCCCGAAGGCCTGGAATCCTATGCTGGTATGGTCGACGTTGCCATCTGGACTACCACGCCTTGGACGCTTCCTGCGGACCAGGCGGTTATTCTGCATCCCGAGGCGGACTATGTCGCTGTCATGCACAACGGCCGTCCCACAATCTTTGCCGAAGCCCTCGCCGAGAAGTGCTGCGCCAAGTTCGGCTGGGAATACGAGCTCGTCAAAGCCGCTGATGGAGAAGTCTGGAAGCGTAATGGTAAAGAGCTTGCTGGCAATGAATACAAGCAGCCAATATTCCCAGACTCTCCTTCCTGCAAGTTCATCTATGCGGATTATGTGACTCTTGAAGATGGCACGGGTATCGTCCATTCCGCTCCCGGCCATGGCACCGACGACTACAATGCCGGCATGAAGTTTGATATTCCGCTGGTTATGCCCGTTGACGACAACGGCTGCTTCTACAAGGGCGAAAATCTCGGCACTGGTGGCCCCTGGAGCGGCATGGAGGTCAACGAGGCAAACCCGCATATTATCGAGTGGCTTCAGGAAAAGGACATGCTGCTCCTGCATGAAGATATCGAGCATAGCTACCCTCATTGCTGGCGCTGCAAGCGCCCGGTCATCTTCCGTGCGACGACTCAGTGGTTTGTCTCCATGGACAAGACCGGCATCCGTGAGAGCGCCCTCAATGCTATCCACAACGATGTGCAGTTTATTCCCGATTGGGCTGTAAACCGCATTGGCGCCATGGTTGCCGACCGCCCTGACTGGTGCATCAGCCGCCAGCGCTACTGGGGCGTGCCGATTCCGGTTTTCTACTGCGACGACTGCGGTGAGGTTATCGCCAACGAAGAGACCTTCGATGCCGTCATCGACCTCTTCAAGACCAAGGGTGCCGATGCCTGGTACACCACCGACGTTCATGATTTCATCCCCGACGATGTCTGCTGCCCCAAGTGCGGGAGCCATAACTATTCGAAGGGTACCGACGTCTTGGATGTCTGGTGGGAGTCTGGCGTTTCACACACCTCCGTCTGCGAGGCTCGTCCGTATCTCCATCGTCCAGCAGACCTCTACCTTGAGGGCTCTGACCAACATCGCGGATGGTTCCAGTCCTCGCTGCTGACGAGCATCGGCGCCTATGACGAAGCTCCCTATAAAGCCGTTATGAGCTGTGGCTTCACGATGGACGGCGAGGGGCGCAAGATGTCGAAGTCGTTGGGCAACGTCATCGACCCCGCCGATGTCTGCAAGGACTACGGTGCTGATATCCTTCGCCTGTGGGTCGGCTCTGTCGACTACTCACGCGACATGAGCGTCAACAAGGAGATTCTCGACCGAATCGCCGATGCCTACCGTCGTATCCGGAACACCTTCCGTTACCTGCTCGGCAACCTGAACGACTTTACGGAGGCCGACCTCGTCTCTGTGGATGAGCTCCTCCCATTTGATCAGTGGGCACTTGCCCGCCTGCAGAAGCTAGCTGGCGATGTCACCACGGCTTATGACGAATATCATTTCCACACGGTCTTCCATCTCTGGTACGACTTCATCGTGGATATGTCATCCAGCTACTTCGATGCCGTCAAAGACCGCCTCTACTGTGATGGTGTAGCAAGCCTCGAGCGCCGAAGTGCGCAGACCGTTCTCTGGAACATGCTCCAGGCAATGGACCATGAGCTTGCTCCTATCCTCACCTTCACCTGTGATGAAGTCTGGGAGAAATACCCCGAAACCCTCATGACCGAGGGCAGGGCAGCTTCCATCCAGCTTGACGGATGGTTTGGCGAAGACGACGTCACTCCTCACATCGACCCTGAGGCAGCAGAGAAAGCACTGGAAAGCTTCGAGACCGTCATGGCTGCACGAGACGCAGTGACCAAGGCTATTGAGAACGCACGCAATGCGGGCGTCTTCACTAAGAGCCAGGAGGCCGCTGTCGGGCTTGTTGGTACGCCGGACCAGATAGCCGTCCTTGACATCTATGGCAAGGAAATGCTTGCCGACGTGCTCATTGTCTCCGAGCTTGAGTACACTGCCGACACTGCCGTAGAGGAGTTCGCAGCTACGGTTGAGCTCGCCTCTGGTGATAAGTGCCCTCGCTGCTGGAACTATCGTGAGCTTGGCGAGGACGGACTGTGCCAGCGCTGCCATGATGTGGTAGAGACTCTTGAAGCGTAAGACTGCTCTTATCGCTCTCGCCGCCATCACCGTCGTGATGGTTGTCATCGACCGCCTGAGCAAGGCTTGGGCGGCCGATGCGCTGGGAGCGTCTATTTCCGGTATAGACCTTGGTCCCATAAGTCTCGTACTTGTTCATAATTTTGGCGCCGCCTTCGGCATGGGGCAGGGCGCACGGTGGGTCTTTGTCCTCATAGCCATTGCCATCATGGCTGGGGTTCTCATCTGGTTTCTTAAGATTGAGAAGCATACTCCACTGGAGACAATGTCACTTTCCCTCATATTCGCAGGTGGTTTGGGCAATATGATTGACCGCCTCACGACGGTCTATGTCGTCGATTTCATTCGCTTCGACTTCATCGATTTCCCGGTGTTCAACGTTGCCGATTGCTGTGTGACCATCGGAGTTGTTCTCCTCTTCATATGGCTCCTCTTCTTCTCTGGGGACATCCTCGGAAATCCAGAGGACTCCGCTTCCACACATGACGAGAACAGGGGAGAATAGCGGCGTTGGCAGAGCATTACGACCATGAAGTCACACAGGAGGAGCAGGGAACCCGGCTCGATGTCCTCGTTTCAAGCATCGGTATCCCCGATGTTTCCAGATCGGCTGCCGTCCGTCTGATTGAGTCGGGGCGCGTCCTTCTGAATAAGCGCCCCGCAACGAAGAAACGTCTTGTCCTTGCTGGTGATTTAGTTCACATCGAGGTTCCACTTCGTTCAGCCCTTCCCGAATCTCATGTCGAGCCTAACTTCGCTATTCCTCTTGATATCCGCTATGAGGATGAGCATCTCATTGTGCTCTCCAAGCAGGCGGGTCTCGTCGTCCATCCCGCCAAGGGGCATTATGACGATACCCTGGTCAATGCCCTCGTCGCCCATTGCGGCCTCAATCATCTAGCAGAGGTGCAGGGGGAGGATAGACCTGGCATCGTTCACCGTTTGGATAGGGACACGAGCGGGCTCATGCTTGCTGCCAAAACCGATGCCGCAGCTGCGCGTCTGCAAGATGGTATTCGGACTCGTGAAATTGATCGGCGTTATCTCACCCTCGTACAGGGCATTATTGCCCCCAATACCGGCCTTATCGACGCTCCGCTTGCTCGTGACCCCAAGGACCGTCAGCGCATTGCCGTGGTCGAAAGTTTTTCAGCTAAGCAGGCTATTACGACCTTCCAGGTTCTCGAACGGTTCGAAGCGGGCAGGCGCGATGATGGCTATACCCTCGTGGAATGTCATCTCTACACGGGTAGAACCCACCAGATTCGCGTACATATGGCATACACTGGGCACAATGTAGTTGGCGATCCGCTCTATGGACGTGCCGCAAACTCAAAAGCTCGCAACCGGGAGATGGCAGAGAAAACAGAGCTCGGGCTTGACCGTCAGTTCCTGCACTCGTATCGGCTCTCGTTTGAGCATCCCATGACGGGCGAGCAGCTCACCTTCCAGGATGCGCTCCCGGAAGACCTTCAAGAAGTCCTCGATTCGATTCAAGAGCGGTCTGAAGGCAGAACTGAGGTCGGCGAGTCTATCCTCGGGTCTATCTGATGGGAATAAGCGGGTGCTGGCTAAGCCTCCGGGTCTGCTTTTCGCGCCTTGGCCTTTTCTTTCAACGTAATGCCAAGGTGCCAGAAAGCCATGAATGGATGATAAAAGAGCATGCGAGGGCCGGAATAGCGCATAACCGCTCTAATACGCTCTCTCATCTCAGCGGAATAGCAATGGACAGGGCAGCTTGAGCAGAAGGTTTTTTGCGCGGTCCGAGGACACTGGTCAACCCGATCATTTGCATAGGCTATAAGCTCTCGGCATTCAGGACAGATTCCGGCTGTATTCTGGCAATCTTTATGATT
>CADBRF010000217.1 GCA_902796975.1 uncultured Coriobacteriaceae bacterium | reverse complement strand
TGCGACGATCCGAAGCTCGCGGTGGAAAAGCTCACTGAAGCTGGCTTCAGGGCGATGACCAACAAGATCGTTGCCGTCGAAGTCCCCGATAGGCCGGGCGGCCTCGCGGAGCTTCTTGAGACACTCTCCGCCGACCCGTCGATGAGCATCGAGTACAGCTACTGCTTCAGCAAACCCGCCACGGGTGCCATCGATGCCCTCAAGGCCCCAGAAGGGGCCGAGGAGATTCTCGCGAATGCTGGCTACCATGTTCTCAAGCCCGAGGAGCTCTACAAGCTTGGCTAACCGTGTTGCAACATATCATCTGAACACGATGCGGGGCGCGCTTTTGTCGCGCCTCACGCGTATGCTTGGTGTCTTGGCGGTATGCCTGGTCTTCTCATGGTGTGTACCTGCTAATGCCTATGCAGTCATCAACGGCACAGATCTCGTGGGCTCGACCACGGTTGCCGACCGCGGTCTTACCATCACCGAGGTTCCAACAGTTGGCTGCAAATACGGTGTCCTTGTTGATGACGAGGGCAACGTGCTCTGGGCGCGCTCGGCAGACACCCAATCCGCTATGGCTTCCATCACCAAGATGACGACTGCCATCGTGGCGCTCGAGAATGCTGACCTTGATACTGTCTGCACGGTGTCGGAGAACGCTGCGAGCGTCGGGGAATCCACTGCCGGCCTTAAGGCGGGCATGAAGGTGTCCCTGCGAGATTTGCTCGTGTGTTTGCTCGTCCACTCTGGCAACGATGCGGCCGTGGCAATTGCCGAGAATGTGGGTGGAGACGTTGATTCCTTTGTCGCCATGATGAACGATAAAGTCACCGACATGGGGCTCAAGAACACCCACTACGCAAACCCGCATGGGCTTGATGCCGATGGCCACTATTCGAGCGCTGCGGATATCTCCGTTATTGCACGTTACGCCATGAAGAACGACACCTTCCGTGAAATCGTCAACATGCGCACGGCAACGCTTACCCTCGGTGGGGAAGAGGTCACGTTCAAGAACACGAACTCGCTTCTGACCTGCTGGGACGACCTTATCGGATGCAAGACGGGCTACACCAATAACGCTGGCGAGTGCCTCGCCTCCTGCGCCTCGCGCAATGGCGTGGAACTCTATGCTGTCGTGCTCGGATGCGACCAGGATATCGACCGTTTCACCGACAGCTATAAGCTGTTGAACTGGGGGTTTGCTCATTACAAAGCCGCTAAGCTGGCAACGTCCTCCGATACGTTGGCGGATGTCCCCATGAGCGGCTATGTGAATCGCACGGTGCCCGCTGGCGTTTCTGACGAGGTGTCTACGCGCGTGCTCGACTACGATGGTGATATTTCCGTCGATGTTCATTTCAACGACTTGCCGGATGGCGTGCATGAGGGAGATACCATCGGCTCGGTTACCTGGCGCCAGGGCGAACAGGTCATTGTCAATACGGCGCTTGTTGCTAAAAAAACTGTTCGCGCTCCCACGGGGCTCGAATCGGTTTGGACGCACTTCAGAAGGCTAATAGGGCTTGCTTCGGGTGACCCATGCGTTGCGAAGAGCGCTCTCTATGCACAGACGGTAACGGTCGAACGCGACAAGAAAGACGGCTCAGGTAGCAATGTTCCCAGCAATCTGGTCGATGAGCTGAACGAAGATATTATCGAGGTGAATCAGGCAACTCTTTAGCATCTTCCCGCCTTGGCAACCATTCTGTAAGTGGGTAACAGAAGATGCTATAAAGGGTGGTGCTGGATAGCGTTTCTCAGTAGTTATTTTTCGCAGCGGGCAAGTTCTACGCTGCTAGAGTTTGGAAGGAGACTGCATGAGTGCGGCAATCGTATGCCCAGTATGCAATGAGAAGATTCCTGCTGGTACGGGAGCATGCCCCCGCTGCGGGTTCAAGCTAATCGGCGCGACGCAGACGTTCACACCGGTCAGCGCAGAACCACCTGCACCCGTTGTGGATAGTGGGGCAGTGCCTGCCCTCGAAGTGGTCAAGGGCCCCTATGCAGGCGAGGACTTCGTACTGGGCCAGGGAACCTTTACACTCGGGCGCGACCCCTCGTGTGATGTGTTCCTCAGCAATATGACAGTTTCGCGTCATCATGCCACCATCACAGTTGATGGAGCGCGCGTGCTCATCAAGGATGCCGGCTCTCTCAACGGCACCTGGGTTGATGGCAAGGTCGTTGACGAGGCGCTGCTCCTCCCGGGAACTCATGTCCAGATAGGCACCTTCGATATGGTCTTCAAGCAGCTCAACGCTTAAATCGCCTCGGCGCTTATGAAACCTGGGCACCCCGAATGTGGTTCGGGGTGCCTTTTTTCTTGCCGTAGGCAACACGAGAAAGGCTCTCCGTACGATTGCGACAACGCTGCGATGCACGGCTGTCATACACTATAGAATATGTGTTTTTCGTGACGGCATTTTTTCAATTGAGTTTTGGAAAGGGTGAAACCCGTGCCAATTACAGATTTCCTGCGCCATAACGCCGCTGTCTATGGAAGCGAGACAGCACTCGTTGAGATTAACCCTGCTATTCGGGAACCATCCCACGTGACATGGCGTGACTATGCGCTTATCCAGGCAACGGAAGATGAACCCTTCAGACGCGAGATAACCTGGAAAGTCTTCGACGAGAAAGCCAACCGCTTCGCCAATCTGCTTCTGTCCCGGGGCGTGAAGAAGGATGACAAGGTCGCCATTCTTCTTATGAACTGCCTCGAATGGCTTCCTATCTATTTTGGCATCCTGAAGAGTGGTGCTATCGCGGTCCCGCTCAACTTCCGCTACACCAGCGACGAGATCGAATACTGCGTGAACCAAGCGGATGTCAACATTCTCGTGTTTGGCCCCGAGTTCATTGGCCGCG
The DNA here is from genome assembly GCA_902796975.1 of uncultured Coriobacteriaceae bacterium. Lineage (GTDB taxonomy): Bacteria > Actinomycetota > Coriobacteriia > Coriobacteriales > QAMH01 > CADBRF01. The sequence goes on along the minus strand of CADBRF010000217.1, from coordinate 9,220 downwards.
TTGAAGAAATCGTTCCCTCAATCCAGCGCAATCGGCTTCTCTTCTACGTGGGCGAGGACTGCCCCACTTTTGCGGAGAACTATCGCGAGCTCACGGCAAACTGCTCGAGCCAGGACCCCATGATTCCTCTCTCGGAGGATGAAGACGCGGCTATTTACTTCTCCAGCGGTACTACGGGTTTCCCCAAGGCAATCTTGCACCATCACCGCAGCCTCACCCAGGCTGCCGAGATGGAGCAGAACCACCATGGTCAGACCCACGACGATGTCTTCCTCTGCATCCCGCCGCTCTATCATACGGGCGCCAAGATGCACTGGTTTGGCAGCCTCATCTCTGGCTCCAAGGCGGTGCTCCTGCGTGGTGTCACCCCGCAAACCATTTTCACCGCGGTTTCCAAGGAGAAATGCACCATCGTCTGGCTGCTCGTCCCCTGGGTGCAGGATATCCTCCTTGCTCTTGAAAAGGGCGAACTCAAGCTCGAAGACTACCAGCTTGACCAATGGCGGCTCATGCATATCGGTGCCCAGCCGGTTCCCAAGAGCCTCATCCGCAAGTGGAAAGAGATTTTCCCTCACCATCAGTACGACACAAACTACGGCCTTTCCGAATCCACTGGTCCGGGTTGTGTGCACCTGGGTGTCGAGAATATAGACCATGTTGGTGCCATCGGTGTCGCGGGCTATCGCTGGGAAAACAAGATCTGCGACGACGATGGCAACGAGGTCCCCAATGGCGAGGTTGGCGAGCTGTGGGTAAAGGGCCCGGGCGTCATGGTCTGCTACTACAAGAATCCCGAGGCCACGGCGGAAACCCTCAAAGACGGCTGGCTGCTCACGGGCGATATGGCCAGGCGCGACGAAGACGGCTTCATTTGGCTGGTTGACCGCAAGAAGGACGTCATCATCTCCGGTGGCGAGAATATTTATCCGGTTCAGGTCGAGGACTTTCTCTCCGCACATCCGGCTATCAAGGATGTTGCGGTTATCGGTCTGCCCAACGAGCGTCTGGGTGAGATTGCCGCTGCCATTATCGAGCTCAAGCCCGGTGTGGAGGCAACGGAAGAGGATATCAAAGACTTCTGCCTTACTTTGCCGCGCTACAAGCGCCCGCGCAAGATTATCTTTGCCGAAGTCCCACGCAACGCAACGGGCAAGATCGAGAAGCCCAAGCTGCGTGAGAAATACGGCGCGCTCAACCTGGTTGACCGCGAGAACCAGGCATAAGGCGAGTACTGGCGGCATTGGAGAGAAAGCACGGAAGGGGACGTGATGAAAGAACTACTGAGCGGCAATGAGGCAATTGCCCAGGGTGCTTGGGAGTGCGGCGTCGAGATCGGGGTTGGCTACCCCGGCACGCCATCGACTGAGACGCTGGAGAACCTCTCCAAGCATGATGTTGTCTATTGCGAGTGGGCGCCCAACGAGAAGGTCGCGCTCGAGGTTGCAATCGGGTCCGCGATGGGCGGTGCCCGCTCCCTTGTCACGATGAAGCACGTTGGGGTCAATGTTGCAGCAGACCCGCTTATGTCGGTGTGCAATGCTGGCGTCAACGGTGGTCTCGTGCTGCTCTGCGCGGACGACCCCTCGATTTTCTCTTCCCAGAACGAGCAGGATTCCCGCAACTATGCCGCCTTTGCCCGTGTTCCCATGCTCGAACCTGCTGATTCTTCTGAGGCGCACGAGTTCATTCAACGCGCGTTTGATATCTCCGAGCAGTTCGACACTCCTGCAATGTTGCGCGAGTCTATGCGCATTGCCCACACCAAGACGCTTGTGGAGACGTGCGACACTGCAAACAAGCCCGGGCTCAAGCCGTTCGAGCCGACACCCTCGAAGTACGTCATGGTTCCCGCAAATGCTCGTGCGCGCCGTCTGGCAGCAGATGAGCGCACCGACCAGCTCATCGAGTTTGCGGAGACCACGGATTTGAACCGTGTCGAGATGCGTGGAAACGAGATTGGCATCATCTGCTCGGGCGCCTGCTACCAGCATGTGCGCGAGGCTCTTCCCGATGCGAGCACGTTCAAGCTGGGCATGTCCTGGCCGCTGCCACCCAAGAAACTCGCGGAGTTTGCCGCTGCTGTCGACCATGTGTACGTGGTCGAAGAGGCATGCGATTATTTTGCCGTGCACGTGAGTGCTCTGGGCATCAAGCTCGATGTTCCTCCCTGTGGGTCTCTTCCGCAGGCAGGCGAGCTCACCCCTGCGCTGGTCAAGGCTGCTTTTGGCGTCGAGGCTCCGGCGCATGTGGCACCTGCCGAGAACTTGCCTATACGTTTTCCCTCCCTGTGCGCTGGCTGCCCCCATCGCCTGGTGTTCACTACGCTTCGCGATATGCATGCCGTGGTCACAGGCGATATCGGTTGCTACACGCTCGGCGCGAGCGCTCCGCTCAACGCTGTCCACTCCACTATTGACATGGGAGCTTCGCTCTCCATGGCCCATGGCATGGAACTCGCAAAAGTGCCCGAGCGCACAGGACACCCCGTGGTTGGTGTTATCGGCGACAGCACCTTTGCGCACTCTGGTATCACGAGCCTGCTCGGCACGGTCTATAACGGTGGGGCAGGCACGCTCTGCGTGCTCGATAACCGCACGACCGCTATGACGGGCTGCCAGGGCAACCCCTGCAATGGCGTCACTCTCACCGAGCAGGTGCGGGGCATGAATCCACTGGATGTGCCCGCGGGCAAGCCGCTCAACATCGAAAATCTCTGCCGTGCGCTCGGTGTGGAAGATGTGGTCTCTGTCAACTCACAGGATCTCAAGGCGGTGAGAAAGGCCCTTAAAGATGCTGTCAAGGCATCCGATCGCCTCTTCGTGATCGTGTTCCATTCCCCCTGCCGCCTCATCGACCGCCATCGCGAACAGGTGCCTACCATCACCGACTGCCGTGCGTGTGGCCGCTGCATTAATCTGGGCTGCCCTGCTATTGGCAAAGACGAGGATGGGCGTGCAGTCATCGACGAAACGCAGTGTATTGGCTGCGACCAGTGCGTCCAGACCTGCCCGTTTGGCTGCATCGCAAAGGATGGTGAATAGACATGGCAGAGAACACCATGAACACTACGACTGTTCTGCTCGTCGGCGTAGGTGGCCAGGGCACGATTCTCGCAGGAGATGTCCTCGCGAAGACCGCCGCTGCTTCTGGGTATGATGTGAAACTCTCCGAGATTCACGGTATGAGCCAGCGCGGCGGGTCTGTCTCTACTGTTGTGCGCTTTGGCAGCCACGTTTCCAGCATGATTTGTGATGAGGGGTGCGCGGATGTCGTGGTGAGTTTCGAGGCTCTCGAGGCCCTTCGTGCCCAGCAGTATCTCAAGAAGGATACCGGTAGCCTCTTTGTCAACGACGAAACTATCGTCCCGGTGAGTGTGGCCATTGGCCTCGGCACCATGCCGGAAGCCGCAGAAGTGGAGGCGCAGCTGGAAGCGCTCAACGCCGTCCGTATACCTGCTGGCGAAATAGCCCGCGAAGCTGGCAGCCCCAAATCCACGAATGTCGTCCTCATCGGCGCACTTTCGACCGTGCTTCCGTTTGAAGAGAACGTCTGGCGCGATGTCATCGCCAAACGTGTTCCGCCCAAAACCATCGAGGCGAACCTTGCCGCTTTCGAGGCGGGGCGTGCAGCTGCACGCAAGTAGTTTTGTGTAAAACGGGCACGAGGAAATAGATGTTGGGCAGCAGGGCTGGATATGAGCAACCACGAGCTGGCAGATGCATGCTTCTGGTGCTGCTCGTTGTCTGCCTTGCTCTTTCCACTCTGTGTTTGAGCGGGTGCCTCGGCTTGCAGAAGCGTTCCACTACTGCTGCTGTTGTCAACGGGGAGCCAATACTAGAGAGCGATGTCACAGCCTACATCGAGGGGTTTCGTGCAACGGATGAGAATTTGGGGAAGACGGATGGCTGGTCTGACTATCTTTCGTCCACAGGCTATACTCCCTCATCCCTGCGTCGCTATATTCTCAATAGCGTTTTTATTCCGCGAATCCTCATTGAGCAGGAGTGCAAAGAGCGCGGCATAACGGTGACCGAAAACGAAGTCGATTCTGCCATCGCCTCCCAGCAAAGTGCATACGAAAACCTGGAAGGCGCTGATTCGTGGAACAGTGCTCTTGTGGCTAACGGCTATGACGAGACGAGCTGGCGCGATCACGAGCGCAGACGCCTCCTCGAGGAGAAGCTCGCGAAAACGGTGGTAGAGAAAACTGATGTGAGCAATTCTCAGGTCCAGAACGCCTGCAATGAACATGCGAGCGAATATAACGGCAAACATTCCTATTACATCGCCTTTGTTTCTGAGGAAGCTGCACGTGAAGCGTCCGGCGAACTTGCAACTCTCGCAAACGATACGGTTACACTCGAAGATTTCTCCGAAATAGGGGGAACAGTCAAAGATGCCGGTTGGACTTCGCTCCCTGCAGACAACAATAAGATGAGCCAAGCCTATCTCCAAACGCTCGACACTCTTGGCGTGGGCACAGTCTCTGATCCCGTTGCTATCGACGACAAGTTCTATCTCATTTTCTGCGATGAACTCTTCAAGGTTGACGAGAACGTCGAGTTCGTGCAGATGGCTGATATACCTGACGAGATTCTCGAGCAGCTCAGACACGTCGCGGTCGATGAATACGAACAAGCTCAGTTCGAGGATTGGCTTGACAGCGTGCGCGCAGAATCCGAGGTCGAATATACGGCGATGCCACAGGGACTTCCGTATGACCTCGAACCGGAAAAGCTGGCACTTGAAAACGAGATGGAATCCTGATGCGCGGGCGTTTTGCACCGAGCCCGAGCGGTCGTATGCACTTGGGCAATGTCTTCTCAGCCCTGCTTGCCTGGCTCTCCGCCCGCTCGCAGGATGGCGAGTTCCTGTTGAGGCTTGAAGATCTCGATGAACGCTGCCAGAACCCTGGGGCGTCTGCACGTCTCTGCGAGGATTTGCAATGGCTGGGGCTTACCTGGGATGGCGACCCCATGGTCCAGACATCACGAACAGGTGTGTATGAGAAGGCACTTGAAGTCATAGGAAAGAGAGCGCAGCTTTACCCCTGCTTCTGTTCACGTGCAGACTTGCATGCTGCAAGCGCTCCCCATGCAAGCGACGGCACCCCCATCTATGCTGGAACCTGTCGAGGCCTTACCACAGAGGAGGTAATGGAGCGCTCAAGAAACCGAAAGCCTGCTCTCCGCGTGGCGGTTCCCTATGAAACTGTGAGCTTCGACGACATTCACTGTGGACATGTTGAGCAAAATCTTGCACGCGAATGCGGCGATTTCGTGCTCCGTCGCAGCGATGGGGTCTTTGCATATCAGCTGGTAGTCGTGGTAGACGATGCTGCTTTGGGGATTGATGAAGTCGTGCGAGGGGATGATCTGCTCTCTTCGACGCCACGGCAGATTTGGCTTCAAAAGCTGCTTGGTCTTCCCACGCCGGCGTATGCACACCACCCGCTTCTGCTTGCTGCGGATGGAAGGCGGCTCTCCAAGCGTGAACACGATTGCGACATGGGCTGGATTCGCGAACATGCAGACAGCCCTGAAGCTGTTATCGGGCAGCTTGCCGCTTGGGCTGGTCTTATCATGAAACCGGAACCCGTTGCTGCTGAAGAGCTTGTGGAGGAGTTCAACTGGAGCCGTGTGCGCAAAGACCCAGTAATCCTCACCGCTATCCCCTGGACATGACAATTACCTCGTAGTCGTTTGGCATGTTTTGCCCGCATCACCCCGGGCAAACTGGAAAAACGTGGCTCCTCGTTTGATAATAGCTACAAGAGAACACGCATGCTTAAATCTTCTAGGGCACGTGCCGTATTGTGAAATAAGGTGCTTTTCATACGGCAATTGTCTACGAGGTAATTGACATGCGGAAATAGACCCTATCCTTGGAGGTGCGTCTATGAGCAAGACGAATCAGGATGCAAACAGGTTGCCAGGCTATGCACTCGCATCGGATTTTGCCTGCTCGGCGGCAGAGCTTGAGCCTATTACCCAGTTTGCAAGCGAGAAAACCTATGATATCGTCGTAGTTGGGGCAGGAACAGCAGGAGTGCCTGCTGTGCTTACTGCGCTTGAGGAAGGTGCTACTGTTTGCTGCCTGCAGAAGGAATCTACACCCATCTCGCAGGGTAATGGTTCATCGGGCGTCATCTTGGAAGATTCGACTGAGATTGGCGTGCTCCGATGGATTCAGGGCATTCGCGTTCGTAACAATTTCCGCGTGAACAATAAACTGTTCCGCTTCTTTGCATATCACTCTGGGGAGACGGTTTGCTGGCTCGATAAGTTGGCAGAAGAGGTTGGGTACCCCGCGGTGCAGCACTCCACGGCAACGTCCATTCAGTATGGCGATGGCGAGCGTGTTGCGCTTGCCGGCCATCAATTCGGTTTCAAGCCGGAAGGCAACCATCAGCTCATCTGCAAGCTTGCAAAGCTGGCAGAGGCACGTGGTGCTGAATTCTTCTACAAGACGCCGGGTGTGCAGCTCGTTAAAGAAAATGGTCGTATCACGGGTGTCATCGGCAAAGCGGAGGACGGTTCCTACATCAAGTTCAACGCCAATACAGCGGTCATTCTCGCAACGGTAGACTACTCCAACAACGATTCCATGGTCGAACGCTACTGCGGAGACATCGCTCGTTTCAGCCGCAAACAGCATGGAAAGACTGCGGATGGTCATCTCATGGCAATTGCTGCGGGGGCTCATATGGTGCCACCGGGGCATGCCAAGCAAGCACACGATGCAGATGCAGCAGGTAACGGGTTTGCCGCTATTCCACTGCTCGCGCTCGATGCGAACTGTAACCGGTTTATGAACGAGCAGGACATCTCGATGCCGTTTTGGATCGATGAACTGCGCAAACTATATAACCAACCCGACCCCGGCATCTTCTACAGGTTCTTCGATGGCAATTATCAGGAGTATTATCCCAATGCTCCTGCGCCCGAGGCGTTGCAGAAGTATATTCCTGGTGCTGTTGATCATCCCAAAGACGTGTTCATCAGTCGTATTGGTCTGCACTGCTGCGATACCCTTGACGAACTTGCCGATGAACTTGGGCTTGACCGCGAGAAGATGAAGGCGGCCATCGCGCGCTATAACAAGCTGTGTGCCTCTGGTAGAGATCCTGAATTCGGCAAGGATGCGGAATGGCTCAAGCCCATCGATACACCTCCTTACTGGGGTATTCGTCAATGGGTGCGCGTGACCTGTATCGATGCGGGTGTTGAAGTTGATGAGCACTATCAGGTTGTAGATGAAAATCACAAACCCATTCCCGGGCTTTTCGCCGTGGGGACAACTGGCGGCGACTTATGTGGGAACGCAGACTGGGCTATGGGAGCAGGTGTTTCTTCTGGTCACTGCTTCAATGCAGGCAGATATGCCACTGTCTATGCGATTACTGGAGATTTGGCGCCGTCTCATCCAGCACACTGGAGCGAAGTGAAACATCTCTATACAGACGGTATCCACGACAGCACCTGGTCCTGGCAACACAAATAGAAAGTCCTCGTTTGTTTTGCTGGTCGCAAAAAATGGCTAGCTGCGAACAGCATGCGCCCCGCTCTCCCTGCTCGCAATATGTGAAAAGGGCAAGGTGAGCGGGTCGCGAGTTTCTGGGCTTGCCGTGCGGCATGCAAGTGCGCGGGAAGCTGTCTAACGTCCGCGGTAGTCGTCCATCATGGTGCTGAAAAGCTCGCCGGATGAAGGCGGTGTGTAGGTGATGGCGTTTGCCCCTGCTTGAATGGTGCGGGCGATGGATTCCCCAGTCTTGCCACCAGATGCCATGATGGGTACGCGAGGGAGTTTCTTGCGGATTTGAGCTACGAGTTCGGGGGTGTTCTTGCCCGCGGCAACATTGAGAATGGCAGCGCCTGCCTTCACGCGAGCCTCGGGATCTGTCTTATCGGACACGATAGTCGAGATAATGGGAATATCCACAACTCGTGCCATAGCGGCGAGGTCGTCGTCGGGTAGGGGAGAATTCACTACAACGCCCATAGCGCCCTGATTTTCCGCATCCATCGCGAGATAGATTGCCCGCAAGCCCTGAGTGGTTCCACCTCCAACGCCGCAGAACACGGGAACCGCCGCAGCACTCACAACTGCGGCGCTGATTGCTCGCTGTGCGGTGAAGGGATAGACGCAGAATACCGCATCCGCATCGCAATTGCGGATGATGGCGATATCAGTCGAGAAGACGAGGCTGCGAATTCGCCTGCCATAGATGACTATGCCTGTCGCCTCATTAATCTCCTTGGGCATACGGAGGATGTTGTGGCGAAGACGCGTCTCGATGGGAGGTATCCCATCGTCGAGGCCGGATTCAATTTTCGGCAGGAGAATTTCCTGCTTGCCGTGTTGTTCGTGCATCCAGTTCAGCAATGTCATCATGCGCTCCCTGCCTGTTGAAATGACTGAGGAAAAAGCGAGAAACCTGAAACACCGCGGATGTGGAAATTTGCCGTACTAAAGCTAGGATAGCATGTTGCATGCCCACTGGGCAGCGAGCATCGCTCCGTTTTTCAAGACGCTCTCATCGATGGTATAGAAGCAGCTGTGCTGAGGGTATATTGCATCGACTTCCGGGTTTCTCGTCCCGAGAAAGGCGAGCACGCCAGGAACGAGCTGGAGGTATTCCGCAAAATCTTCTCCTGCCAGCGTGCCCTCATACTTGGCAATGCCCTCAACGCCCATCACCTGGCGGACAGACTGAGTGGCAACGGCGCTGCAGAATTCGTCATTGCTCACACCGGGGTTTCCCGCTTCGAAACTGAACTCCATATCGGCGCTGAAGGCGTTTGACACTTTCTTTGCAATGCGTTCAATCTCGTCGATAACGCGCTCGCGGGAATCACGGCGCCAGGTGCGTATGGTCCCTGTGAGATATGCGCTGCCGGCCATGATATTGCGGGCGGTGCCCCCGTGGATTTCTCCCACGGTCACCACGACAGGCTCGAAGGGGGAGACGTCGCGTGAAACGAGAATCTGCAGTGAATCGACGATTTCGGCTGCAACCACGATTGCATCGATGCCCTTATGTGGCATAGACCCATGGGCGGCTGACCCTTTGATATCGATGCGGAACCAATCGGTGTTTGCCATGCGAGGACCAGGTTCGCAGGAGACGGTTCCCGCTTCAGCCTCGCTCCAGATGTGAGTGGCGTAGATGGCATCGACTCCCTGCAAGGCACCGGCGGCAATCATGTCCCGGGCGCCG
>CADBRF010000216.1 GCA_902796975.1 uncultured Coriobacteriaceae bacterium | reverse complement strand
CCAGCCACTTTTTATCGCGCAAGATACAGCACCTGCTGCACAAGAAACACGCTTTCCCGCTTTTTGTACGGCAGGTCCCGAGCCTAGAGCCCCATGGCGGTCATGATGAAGTAGGCAACCGTGAGGACGACCACAGCGCCGATGAGCATCCAGAGCAGAACGGTAAGAAGACGGGAATTGCGGTATTTGCCCATGATAAAGCGGTCGTTCAGGATAAGCACCATGAAGGTGAGGATGACGGGCAGCATCACGCCACTCACGAACTGAGCGACGAGCATGATGGTGATGAGGCTGATGTCAGGGATGAGCGAGACCACGACACCGATGACGATCATAGTGGTGTAGATGCCCTTGAAAACCGGTGCCTCATGCCAGGTTCGATCAACCCCACGCTCCCAGCCAAAGGCCTCGCAAATGGCACTCGAGGCCACAAGCGGTACCACACATGAGGCAAGGAAACTCGCAGCAACCAGACCGAGGCCGAAGAGAAGCGTGGCATATTCGCCAGCGATGGGAGTGAGGGCAGAGGCCGCTGCTGCCGCACTGTCCACATCCACATGCTGCGGATAGAGAACGGTTCCCGTCGTGATGATGATGAACCAGGCAACCGCGCACGCAACGATGGCTCCGCCTATGGCGTCAATACGCTCAAGCGGCAGCTCATCGGGGATAACGCCCTTGTCTACCACATTGTTCTGGGTGAGGAAGATCATCCAAGGCGCAATGGTGGTTCCAACCGTGGCAATGACGAGGCTCACGAAGCTCGGGTCGCTCTCGAAATGGGGAACTACCGTTGCCTCGCCAACTTCGAGCCAATCTGGCCCCGCAAGAAACGCTGCCACAATGTAGGTAACGAAGACCAGGCTGATGGCAAGCAGAACCTTCTCGACCCGTTTATAGCTGCCTCCCATGAGGAGCGTCCAGATGGCAACGCCTGCGATGGGCACGGCAATATATTTGCTCACGCCAAAGAGCTCCATGCCAGCTGCGATACCGGCAAATTCCGAAAGCGTGGCCGCACCGCTCTCGATGAGAACGGCGACCATAGCGAGGGCTGCGAGACGCACGCCAAACTGCTCGCGAATGAGCGAAGCGAGGCCCTTGCCCGTAACCGCTCCCATACGCGAAGCGCTCTCCTGCACAATAGCCAGCATGAGCGCCATGATGGGGATGATCCAGAGGGTTCCATAGCCGAACTTGGCGCCAATGGTGGAATAGGTCGAGATGCCACCGGCATCGTTGCCCGCCATAGCGGCGACCACACCCGGACCAAGCGCAGCAAGCACCACCAAGACGCGATTGCGCTTCTTGGGCGCTTTCAGGCCATCGCTCTGTGCTTCAACCTTCTCCTGCTTCATGCCTCACCTACCTGCATGAACACAAGTACGCCAATAATGGCGAGAAGCACAATGATAACGGCGATGACCCAAGGGCTCGTGATAGACCGTTGCTGGAGGTCTTCCTCGTGCTCCTCCTCCATGACATCGATAGCGTCGTCGATGGTGACGACGCCGAGCATGACGCCCTGCTCGTCCACGACAGGCAGCGCCAGCAGGTCATATTTGGAAATGAGCTCGGCGCATTCCTCCTGATCAAGCTCGGGCTGCGCGGTGATGAGCTCGCGAGTTGCGATATCCGCCAGAGGGGTTTCCGGCTTGCTCACCACGAGCGAGCGCAAGCTCAGCACGCCCGTTAGCACGCCGCCTGCGCTTACGGTGTAGAGATAGTGGACGCTTTCCTGATCTTCATCCATGTTCCGGATGGCATCGATGGCATCGTTGACGGTGAGGTCATCGCTGACCGCCAGAAAGTCGGTGGTCATGATGCCGCCAGCAGTCTCTTCCTTGTAGCCCAGCAAACGGCGCACGGAGGCTTCTTCTTCCACGCCCATCAGCCGGAGCAGTTTTTCCGCTTTCTCGTAGGGAAGATCGCCGATGATGTCCGCTGCATCATCCGGGTCCATTTCGTTCAGGAGGGCTGCGCCGCGCTTCACCGACATGTCGTCAATGACGTCCGCCTGATACTCATCTTCAAGCTCGGTGATAGCATCTGCAGCAGATTCCAGGTCAAGATGCTCGAAAACCGCCTGGCGCTGCTGGGGGTCGAGCTGCTCGATGATATCGGCGATATCCGCGGGGTGCATATCGTGCAAGCGCTTATGGCTCACGGAGAGCTTGATCGATGACATGTCGCGCTCGAGGAGCTCCATGTAGTTCCAGGCAATGAGGCGTTCCTTCAGAGGGTGCCTGAAGAGGGTGGCTATCGCATTGACCGCCTTTTCGAGCCCCGGAGCAATTCCCCAGAGCAAGCCGCGAATACCCGTTTCCGCGCCCATCAGACGCAGGTCAGTTGGGCTTTCGGAGAGCTTGAGGTCGTTAACGCGCACAACCTTCATGCCCTGCGTATCCACAATCTGCTTATCGAGCAGATCTCGGGCGAGCAGAACTTCAGTGGGCTGAAGGTAGCTGAATCGGATATCCTCCTGGCGTACGTTCAGATGGACCTCTTTGCCATCGAACCCCTCGACATACTTGCGCCAGGAGATCATGAAGGGCGTGCGGTGCGGGCCGACAAAGGCGAGCGAGGTCACGCGCGGGAAGACCTCGCCCGTGGCGATGGCAAGGTCGCTGATTGTTCCGATTTCCTCGCCCTCGGCATCGAGAACGGGGCTCTTGAGAATCTGACGGAGGTAGATCAAAGCGAGTTTCTCCTCTTCTTCCACTTGCGCGGAACACAGGCGCGCCATATGGCACGCGCAGTTCAAGCGCTATGAATCTGGAATACGGCGCCCACCCGGGCCACCGCGAGGAGGTCCGGAAAGGCTAGATACTGTGAGGGTGAGGTTTCACAGAATCCCTTTCTCTTGGACAACAGGACATGGCATAGGCTGCCATAGCAGGCAAAGTAGATTGCTGCTCATGCACATTGTAGCCCACCGCGGCGCGAAGTCTGCAGCATGCAGGCAAAACAATCTGTGAAAGCCTATGAAATGGGATTATGCAGGGAGATAAAAAAGATGCGTCTGGCGGAGAGATGGGGATTCGAACCCCAGATACCCTTTTGGGGTATACTCGCTTAGCAGGCGAGCACCTTCGGCCTCTCGGTCAT
>CADBRF010000215.1 GCA_902796975.1 uncultured Coriobacteriaceae bacterium | reverse complement strand
TTTTAGCGGCACTTACCAGCTCCTCTTGAGAGGAGTGTTCCTTTGCTAGACGCGTGTATTCTTTCTGGTTGGCGATGATGGCAGGGTCGGAGAGTTTCATTTCAAGGGCATGGTATGCCTCGAGAATTTTTTTAAGCTTGTCGTACATGAATCTGTCCTCGTGTCTCAGTTGAATTTGAAAAGTTTCTGCGCAATACGGTACCCGGAGATGAGAATACGGTCGCCCACCTTGCCGGGAAGGTTATCGGCAATGCCCATTAAGCTGCGTCTAATCTTCTTGTACGCGCGCTCATCGTGTTCTTCGAGATAACGCCAGATGCCATCCCGCAGCTCCTCTTTGTCCTCGCGGTCGCTCAACATGCTGAACACCGTGCAGATGGTCATCATCATGGTGAGGTAGTTGTACATATACTGTCTGAGCTTGGGACTCTTCACATCGTCATCAAGCTCGAACGCGTCAATCATAATACGAGTTATGCGCAACTGCTGCTCGATGCGCCCAATCATCACCGATTCGTTAACGCTTTGGTCCTCACGGCCAATAAAGTACCGGTAAAGGTCCACATCGAGATAGTAGATGCGTTCGCAGCTGGGCAAGGGCTCGTAGACGAAGATATTGTCGACGTAGAAGGTGTGGCGCGGCAATTCTAGCCCGCAGTCCCTGAGCATCTGAGTGCGATAGATAACAGAGTGCATGAGAATGTACTGGGAAATTCCAAAATGGCCAATCTCCTCCCAGTTGAACACCCTGTCCGTGGGCAGCGTGCCCCGATAGCGCATGAATTCTTGAGATCCATCAGCTACATGCTCGTACACATAGTTCACGACGAGCAGGTCGAGAGGATTCTCCACAAAGCCTCGAAGCGTCTCAAGCATCTTGCAATTCGCATCATTATCCAGCCAGTCGTCGCTGTCTACCACCTTAAAGTAGAGACCAGAGGCATGCGCCAGACCTTGCATGACCGCTGCTCCATGACCGCCATTTTCCTGATGGACTGCCTTGATCATGGAAGGATAGCGCTCTGCCCAGGCATCCGCCTTGGCAGGAGTTTCATCTTTGGTGGACCCATCGTCGACAACGACTATCTCTATATCCTCTGCTTCGCAGGCGAGAATCGACTCGATGCAATGGTCCATATAGTCGGCAGAGTTGTAGCAGGGAATCGCATAGGTAACCAGTTTTGAAGCCACAGTAAGAAATCCAATCGACGCGAACAGCGAGTTCCTATTCTCGCACTTTACTGCCGCCGCTTTTTCGATAGCTCCAGAAAGCGGGTATTGCTCCGGTTATTGGAGAAGGCAAACGTTTAAATAACTATTTCTCTCGATTCTGAGATTGAACACAGGTAATAGCAGCTACGCCAACGATATCTTCAACCGAGCAGCCGCGGGAAAGGTCATTAACCGGCTTTGCAATCCCTTGGGTAATGGGCCCGTACGCCTGAGCATTGGCGAGGCGCTGGACGAGTTTATAGGCGATATTCCCCGCCTCGATATTGGGGAAAATGAGAACGTTTGCGGAACCTGCCACCGGAGAGTCGGGGGCTTTGGATTGAGCGACTTCTGGAACGATGGCAGCATCCGCCTGAAGCTCTCCATCGAGCAGAACATCAGGTTTTTTCTCTTGAGCCAATCGCGTTGCCTCACGGACAAGATCGACATGCTCCCCCTTACCAGACCCCTTTGAGGAATACGTGAGCATGGCGACTCGAGGCTGAGCACCGCAAAGCGCTTCGAAAGAATCGGCGCTAGCCAGTGCAATTTCGCTCAGTTCCTCCGCATTGGGATAAATGTTCAGACCGCAGTCTGCAAAGACGAAAAGGCCATCTTCCCCGTATTCGCATTGAGGGACATCCATAACAAAGAACGTACTCACCAATTTTATTCCTGGGGCGGTTTTAAGAATCTGCAAACAGGGGCGAAGCGTATCCGCAGTTGAATGGCAAGCCCCGCTGACCATGCCGTCTGCAAGATTCATGTAGACCATCATGACACCAAAATAGCAAGGGTCGAGAATGACCTGGTGAGCTTGCTCGAGAGTCATTCCCTTATGTGCGCGAAGTTCAGCGAGCTTCGCTGCGAAACTGTCGAGATGTGTGCTAGTTTCCGGATCGATGACCTGTATGCTTTCAAGAGATATGCCATGAGAGGAAACAATATCCTCAGATCCGAGAACAATCACACGCGCAATGCCCTCATCCACGATGCGTCGAGCGGCAGCAACAACTCGTTTGTCTTCGCCTTCGGGCAGTACAAGCGTCTGCATATCTTCACGAGCCCGCTGGGTAATGCCTTCAAGAAATCCACTCATGGCAATCTCCTCTTCAGTCGTTAGCTCTCTCGATTCTAACGCATGCGGGACCCGAGTACTCTAGTCGAGAAAACCGGTGCCACGAGCGAATACAAAAAGAGAGCCCATGGAAAACCATGAGCTCCCCTATTAATCAACCAACTGTTAAAAGCAGCGCCAAGTCTATAGGTATCTGCTACTTCATATCTATGGTGGAGTTCTCAATCTTAGAGTTGTCAGCGCTAACCTTGGTAACCTGAACGCTGGTCAAGGGATGACGGTCGAGGATCTCATCCTCTTCTTCGTCATCATCGTCGTCGTCATCATCGATATTGACAATACGAACTTGTCCAGCAGTCTTAAATACAGGCGTCTCTTTGATATCAGGAAGAACGCGATTGACCCCAGGCACATGCTCGATGAGAACCCGCTCAATACCCTGAGAGAGAGTCAGCGCCGAAAGCGGACAGTCTACACATGCACCCTTAAGCGCAACATATACAATCCCCTCTTCATCATTGATATCAGTAACAACAGCGTCGCCGCCATCTGCCTGGATAACAGGCCTAACGCGTTCCATCGCGTAATCAAGCATTCCGCGGTCTATCATGACGAACTCCTCATTCTCAAAAACTTTTGCAGCAGAAACATTACCACGATTTGCAGAAAAGAATATGAACAGCACGGCAACGAACACGTCACAAGAAACTATGGCGTTATGGATGAAGTGAAAGGAACGTACAGCCAGAGAATAAATAGGATTAGGTAAAAAATATGGCAACAAAAAAGGCGGGGGCCGCGGGGATCTGCTCCCCGCGGCCCCCGCCGCCACGTCTCGTGGCCCCCGGGGGG
>CADBRF010000214.1 GCA_902796975.1 uncultured Coriobacteriaceae bacterium | reverse complement strand
AGACCTTCGACATCATCGCTCTTGCCGATGACAACAGGCACGCCGGGGATGTCGCCGGTAACCAGCGGCACGCCAAGAGAACGGATGATGGAATCGGGCACGAAGCCGATGCCGCCCTCGTTGGCATAGGGCTCTGCGCCGCCGACATACTTGAGACCCTCGAGGATCTCCGCGCCAACAGCGGTGGCAAGGCCAGCATTGAGAGCCTGGCCAAGCTCCTCCTCGTGCGAGACGAGGCTCTTCATCACGTCGACGCAGGCGGGAAGGTCGCCCAGCTTGGTGACCTCAACGCCCGTGGCAGCATAGATGGTGGGGAAGAAATAGGCGGTATCAGGGAAGGCGATGGGCTCGTCTGCACCGTACTTGGCAATGGCGTCGTTCACGGCGCCTTCGGTCAGGCCAATAACCGCGTCTGAACCACCATAGATAAGATCAGTTAATGCGCTCATGGAATTCTCCTATTCAACGGCACAAAAGGCTAAATCTGCAGATAGCTGTCTGCGTACAAGGTCTCGTTCTTGATGACATCGCACGACTTGATAGTTTCCATGAGCCTCTGGTCGTTGGGGTTGACGATGGCAGAGGTGAGGCCCATCTGCATGGCCATGGCGACCATGGCGGAGTCCATGATGGGACGTATTTCCTTGGGCATGCCATTGGAGCAATTGGAAAGGCCGCCCGTTGAATTGAAGCCCATATCGCGGAGCTGGCCGATGAACTCCAGGATGTCCTTCTGCTTGTCCTGCATGCCCTTAACGACGAGGAACAGCGGGTCGAACCACATATCCTCCGGGTCCATGCCCTGCTCCATGCCACGTTCGAGCAGTTCCTGGCAGTACACCATGCGCTCGTCGTTATCTGCAGGGACGCCCGCCTTGGAGCACAGAGCAATGACGATGGCGTCGTTGGCAGCGGCAAGATCCACGTTGGTGATACGGTCACCAGCGTCGGCGGAATTAACGATGGGCTTGCCCTTGGCCCTGTTGTAGACCGAGATGCCAGCCTCAATGGCCTTCTGGTTAGCGGTGTCGAGCGAAAGCGGCACATTGTCGAAATTCTGCTGAAGCAGCTGGACTGCCCATTTCATGAGGTCCTCGCCATTGCTCTCCGCGGGGCCGATGTTGACATCGAGATAGGTTGCGCCAGCATCGAGCTGCTCTTTCGCGCGCTTGAGAATCGGCTCCGGATCCTGCTCCTCCATCGCCTTGCGAATGGTCGGAGAGATGCAGTGGATGCGCTCTCCGATGACGACAAACTTGCCCATGCTCGTTCCTTTCGTGTGCGGATACCTGCCTGCAAATGTAAAACGGGTCTCCCCCGCCCCCCCCAGCGAGGGAGACCACGGTCGATCCACCCTTATGCCGCCGCGTAATCCTTCAAGAATTTTACGAGGTCAGTGGCCTCGTTAGGCGCAACGACGATCTTCCAATCCGGCAATTTCTGCTCGAGTTCGCCCTTGAGCACGGCAACCTTGCCGGGGATGATGAGCGTGTGGTTCTTTATCTTCTCATCGATGCCCTGGTCGGCAATGAACTTGGAGATGGAACCGGCGGAGAGCTTGCCTGCCGCCCACGCGGTGAGCACCGAGTAGCCACCTGCATCGGAGATGATGAGGTTGACCGGCACACCAGATCGCTCCAGTTCGCCCGAAACCACAAAATAGGTGAGCGCGAAGTCGACGGTCGTGCAGCAAACGGCATTCTCGTCTGCACCATTGATAGCGTACACGCCCGGCTCGACCGTCATGGGCTTTTGCGGGTCGGTATAGATGTTCTGGCGCAGGCCGTAGAGCGGAAGTGCCATGGCGTAGGTCATCTGCTCGAGCACGACGATGGAGCCATACTTGACGGTGAAGAGCGAAGCCAGCGCCTGCTGCATGTGCAGATCGCCGGGCGCGAGCTCTGCCACATTGACGATTGAGGGATAGCCGAGCGAACGGTCGCCGCCCTTGAGCGCGCCGCGGCGCACCCGAACCGCGTTTTCGAACGCGCTCTTGATAGAAGCACTGCCTAAGTCAATGACGAGGTCCTTGTAGCCCTTGCCCTCAATCGCCTTGATGGTGTCGTAGATGGCGTCAAGGTCTTCGCCCTGAACGCCCAGAACAACCTTGAACTCCTTTGCCAGGGCAACGAACTCCTCGGTGTTCTCAGCGTTTGCGCCGTTAAGCAGGGGCTTTGTCTCAGCGACTACCTCGAGAGCGGCGCGAGCTGCCTCTGCATCAGTGGTGTCGATAATCAGCGTGCGGCCAGTTCCCTTTGCCTTGGCAGCAAGCTCGGCATAGGCTGCAACATCGCCGGTGTACTCAAGATCGAGCAGCTCGACGTACATGCGCTCGCCGATGCGCTCGTAATCAATTTTCTCAGTCTCTGCCCACTTCTCGTCGAAATTCTGGGCATTGACCGTCACCGCGAAGAGGTCACGGCTCACGAACTTCTTCTCGTGACGATAGAGCACGGTCTCTCCCCCGAGCTTGTGCTCAGCCTCGCCCGCGCCGATGGAGAGGGTCTTCATGAGCGGAGCGGTTGCCTCAGAAAGCTTGGCGAGCGCGTCTTCGGAAAGGTGCGGGCACTTGCTGATGTCGATTGCGCCCTGGGCGACCTTCATCGAGAAGGCCATGCATGTCGGAACGCCGCACTCCTTGCAGTTTGATTTGGGAGTGAGCTTGAAAATATCAAGACCTTTCAGAGCCATCTTCTCTCCTCCCCTACATCAAACCCGCGATAAGTGCGGAAATCGTGGCGACCGAATCGGGATGCCTCAGGATGACGGCATCAGAACCGCTTGCGAGGCAGGCTGCCGCAGTGGAGATCTCCATCTGCACGCCACGCTCTTCGACCGGACCCCACTCGGGGAAGTCCTCCTCGCTCGCGATAGACTCCTTGACGCTCCAGGCATCGTCTGCCACTGGAGTCACAACGGGCATCTGCAGCATGGCATCGTTTTGAGCAAGCGCCGCAGACTTCACCCGGTCCATGGTGGAGGCAACGTACTCGAACCCATAGCCCGAAGCAGCAGAACCCAAGTTCATGACCATAGAGGTCGGCTGGACGCCTAGCTGGGTGATGAGCACGTTGAGCTGCTTGGCGAGGTTGATATCCACTGCAGATTCCGCGCCCAGCTTCTGGCCATAAGCCAAGCCAGCTGCCGCAGCGATGCTCTTGTAATTTTCCTCGCGGGCAGAGAGGAGCAAGACGTTTTCGCCCTGCAGGGCCTCCGCCAGCGCATCGAAGAGCTGCTCGTCTTTCTCGATATTGCCGCAGCCCTGAATGGCGACAGGAAGATCGATTGTCTCGCACACAGACTTGCATTCGGCGACACAGTCCTCAATGGACCGATTCTCGCCGGTTGGGTCGGCAGCGTTGAGCGTGATGGTCACGAAGTCAACACCGTCGAGTGCCGCAGCGCGTTTGGCCTGGTCTGCCAGGGTTTCGGCGCCGGCATAGAAGTCTGCCAGCTTCGGGAGCTCGGCGTTGTAACCAGCGTCGCTCAGCTCGAGGCCGAGTGCAGGCTTGTTCTCAATGGGGGCGTCAAACGCATAGAGCGGCATGACATTGGCCCCTCCGAGCGTCACCGCCTTCTCTCCTGTGCCGATTGTCACGGTATCAATCGACGCGGAAAACACCTGAGGTGTTTTCTTCAATGGCATCGCTGCCTCCTCACCTTCTGTATACCTCACTCAACATAACGCATGCCGGCTTATTGCCGGCTCTACCAAGGAGTCTTCCCGTATCAGAAAATCCCTTTGATAATCTCTTCGAAAGCCGCGCGTGACGGAGCGTCCTTGGGCATTTCGCTCGTGGGCTTACCGTTGCAGTCGTACTCATAGACGACCTCGTCGTTGGGAACGACGCCCAGCAAGTCCAGGTTGTGCTTGGCAATCTCCTCCTGAATACCCGGAGCAAGCTCGCGGTTTGCAGGAGCGCGGTTGACAATGAGCTTGGTGATCTCGGGCTTGAAGCCCAGGTCGTGAGCAAGCTCGTTGATGCGCGAAACAGCCTGAATGCCGCGCCTTGAGCAATCGGAGACAAGCAGGAGCGCATCAATGCTGGGCAGCGTGCCGCGGCTGATATACTCCATGCCCGCTTCGTTGTCCACCACGATGTATTCGTAGTTCTTGGCAAGCTTCGAAAGCTCCGTTTGAAGCAGACCGTTCACATAGCAGTAGCAGCCCTTGCCCTGGGTGCGCCCCATGACGAGCATGTCGAAATCATCGCCCTCGGAAAGCACGGAGCCCATCTTGTACTCCATGTAATCCTGCTTGCTCATCGACGGCGGAATGGGGCTGTTTTCATCGGTGTCGGCATGGGCGATGACCTCGCGAACCTCGCCCAGCGTCTGCTCAACATCGACGCCCAGGACCTCATTCAGATTAGAGTTGGCGTCCGCGTCAACGGCGAGGATGGGACCCTTCCCCTCCTCGATGAGATGCTTGATAAGCAGGCCAGTAAGGGTGGTCTTTCCGGTGCCGCCCTTGCCCGAGACTGCAATTGTATATGCCATCTGGTTCCTTTCCTCCTACAAGCATATGGCGTGCAGACAGGCTGCTGGCGCCACGGGCCTGTGAAAGCTCTCGCTCTGCTTCGCCGCGCGTGATACCGTCATAGTGGGATAGTACGCAGTTCGGCGACGCTTTGGTAATTCAGATTTTCGAAAAGTGGATGCGCTCAGGCAGTCCGTCCACAGTAAGTTCGTAGATAACGTCGCCGTTGGGCATCTCCGTCTTGGTTTCCTCAACGTCCTTGCCCTTGCGAAACGCTTCCATGATTTCCTCGGGGCTTTCTGCCTCGATTTCCTGCACGTCGACATCCCGCATCTTATTGCCAGCACACGAGTTGAGAATCTCGCGGATGACTTCATACTTGCTCATAAAGCGCTCCCCAATCTCAAGTTCTCACAACCAGCCTGCACTCGCCCGCTTAGCTCGCGGCGGCAACGAAAATCTTGTTCTCAACCAAGTCCACGCTTTCTATTGAACCTTTAACCTTGGTTTCCGCGCCGAGAATATCGACGAAGGTGATTTCTCCGTCCTTTGCAGTTGCATTGCTAACATGCGTGGCGATTTCTTCAGGCTCGTCCTTGCCGAGCAGGTAGACCGTAGAGAGACACATACTAGTTCTCTCCTTTCACAATCTTGAGTGCTTGTTCGAGCTTGGCATTGCCCTCGTTGAAGAGATCGACCGCAGCATGCACGAGCTCTGCCGCCTCGCCATCGAGACCGTGCGCGAGCTCATGGAGCTCATCGGCGTGGCTGCGATTGTGGGCAACCATGTACGCAAGGAGAGCGGTCTGCTCGTTGGGGTTGCTACCCGCATTTATTGACCCACCATGCATATGCATTGAGCTCAGCTCCAAACATTTGACGCATTAAATAGTTCGTTCAATGATAAACATTGCGTTCGAGTTTGTGCGAGCTCGTGCGAACTTGTTTACAAAATGCATAACGACCGCCTGCCAAAAGTCGCTGGGGAAAGTGGCTGGTTGCTAGTTGCGATGGGCGATGTTGTTCTGCACGGTGAAGTTGACGAAGTAGAGCAAGACGTCGACTACGATCTTCACGGGAATGGCAGGCAGGCCAAGCGTGTCGACAAAGAGGGCGAGCAGGGCACTATTCACTGCGAGGATTCCCGCAGCGAGCAAAAAGTAATTCCATGCCCGGTACTTCTTGCCAATGCCCTTGAAGACGAGCTTCTTGTTGAGAAGGTAGTTGATGATGGAACTTACAACGCGGGCGCCAATTGCAGAATAGAAAGCAACGCCAATCACGAGGTAGTAGAGTATGCCGAAAATCAGATAATCTATCGCCGTGGACGAGAGCGAGCTTGCAAGGTATTTGGGGAATCGTCCCAGCACGGTCTTGTAGATTGTGAAGAGAGAGCGCGTCTCTTTAAATGCATCACTGACTTGTGCAGAGTTCTGCTCGTCCGCTATGGTTTCGACGGATGCTTCCACAATCGCCGCTTCGTCAAAGAGATACGCCGACTGGGTGAGCAGGTAGGCGAAGGCGTCGTCATTGTCTGAAAGGCCGTTGGTTGCCTGGGCGACATGGGCGAGTGGCAAGCAGACAAGGCCAGTCAGGGCATCATGAACCTTGACGTGACACACTATCTGCAATATGCGGCAAACCCTCTTATTGCTCGAGCGCACTTTTTCATCCATCTGCAGATGATTGCGCGCGGCTGTAACGAGACAGCTCGGGTGTTCGTCTGCCTGTTGGCAGATGGTATTGATGTCCCTCGCTGTATAACCTGCAGCCAAGTCAGCAAGCACCGCATGAGCATACCCTGCCGATACGAGGGATTGTGCGGATGAAATCAAGTCTTTCGAACTAAATTGCCCGTGAAATGGAACCAACATGACTTCGCGGCCTCCCTGGTTCTCAACCAGGGCCGCTGCACGAGAGATTTCTTCTTCTGAAACTGCATCAGCTTTGAAGAACAGAACGAGACTCCCGCATTGTGGGCAGGAGTCGATAAGGGAATGCAGCCGTTCGCTCACGTCCATGCTCTCTTGAGCGCAGACTGCAATGATTCCGCATTCAGCGCTCATAGGCATACCACCTGTACGTGTAGAGCATTTTCGCTTTAAGCGAGCCTGGAGTGGGGGAAATGATCTCGTCCCTGT
>CADBRF010000213.1 GCA_902796975.1 uncultured Coriobacteriaceae bacterium | reverse complement strand
GTGGTCTCGCGAGCATTTATGTCAGTATCATTCGTGGAGCGCCGGTCTTCTTGCAGATCTACATCGCCTTCTTTGGTCTGCCTCTTGCCGGAATCGTGATTCCCAACTTCCCGTTGGGTATTCTCGTCCTCGCCATGAACTCGTGTGCCTACCAGTGCGAAATCATGCGCGCGGGTATCCAATCCATACCCAAGGGCCAGTTCGAGGCGGCACGCTCGCTTGGCATGAACGGCGCCCAGACGATGTTCTTCGTCATCATTCCGCAGACAGTCCGTCGAATCATCCCCACGATGACCAACGAGTTCATCCTCCTCTACAAGGACACTTCGCTTCTGGCTGCTGTTGGCATCATGGAAGTCGTCATGTACGCCAAGACCATTGTTGCCAATACGGGTTCGATTACCCCGTATATCGTTGCTGCCATCTTCTACCTCATCATTACCCTGCCGCTTGCAAAGCTGGTTGGCGTACTCGAGAAGCGGCTTGCCAGCAACGATGCGGGCACGACGGGCAAGAAGCGCCGTCGCCGCACAAAGAGTGTCGCTGCAGAAGAGCCTGGCAGCACTGAGCTCCCGGAGGGCATTGCCCACGATGGCGTCAGCGGGGAAACTCGTTCGCCCGAGGTTGCAAAGACCGTGGGGGAACCCGCGAATTCGGGTATCACGCCCGAAAAAGAGTCGAGCCTGTAAGGGAGGAGGACACATATGTCTGAAACGAAAACTGCTGAAAAACCGCAGGCAATCATCCGCATCGAAGATCTGTACAAAAGCTTTGATGACCTTGTCGTCCTCCGTGGCGTGAGCCTGGAAGTTGACCGAGGAGAAGTTGTTGTCGTTCTCGGACCATCCGGTTCGGGCAAGTCTACGATGCTCCGCTGCATCAACCGCCTGGAGGAACCGACAAGCGGGCACATCTGGTTTGAGGATACCGAGATCACCAACCCCAAGACCGACCTCAACAAGGTCCGTGCAAAGGTGGGCATGGTCTTCCAGAACTTCAACCTCTTCCCGCATCTGTCTGCCAAGAAAAATGTCATGATTGCGCAGGAGAAGGTCCTCAAGCGTTCCAAGGCAGAGGCCGAGAAGATTGCTATCGAGAACCTGGAGAAGGTCGGGCTTGGTGACCGTGTCGACTACAAGCCAAGCCAGCTTTCAGGTGGTCAGCAGCAGCGTGTTGCTATTGCCCGTGCACTTGCCATGAATCCGCACGTTATGCTCTTCGACGAGCCCACGAGTGCTCTCGACCCAGAGCTCGTCCGTGGCGTCTTGAACGTCATGGTCGACCTTGCCAAGCAGGGCATGACGATGATCGTCGTGACGCATGAGATGGGTTTTGCCCGCGAGGTAGCAGACCGCGTCATCTTTATGGAGGGTGGCGTTATCGTGGAACAGGGGTCTCCTGAGGACGTCTTCGATCATCCTCAGTTCCAGCGTACCAAGGATTTCCTCGGTCACATCAAATAGCCTTTGGTTGCTTCAGGGACATTAGCCCCGGATATGAAAATACGAAATTTCCCCGATACTCATTTCGATTTTCATATCCGGGGCTTTCTTGCGTAGTCGACATGCTATTTGATGTGCGCTCTCGGTTACAGCGGAAACCAACTCCGATACTCATTTCGATTTTCATGTCCGGAGATAGTTCCTGCGGATGTTGGGTTTCTGTTGCAAGCAGAGTCCGATGGACGAGTCTAGACGTTACTATGTTTGAAAAGTTTATCGAATGCCATGTCGCGAGCGTGGCGGTTTTCGTGCTCTTCTAGTTTCTCCATGAAAAGTTCTGCGCTTTCACCACCATCTAATTCTATATAACGTGCTACTGCCCAAATCGCTCGGTCTAACGATGCCCTATTAGCGATATCCGCTGCAGTAACTGGTACGACATGTACCCCAAGTGCTTGCAAGTCGCGGAACCGTTGCCTGTCGGCAGCTGCCTTGTTTGCCTGTTCCCGTCTGAATGGATTTTGCTGACAGTACTCGAAGTTTGCAAACAAAGGGTCTAGGTGAAATTCTGTGCTTTCGTATTCGATGTCGATGCAATGGGCTGGCAGAAAGATATCTGGGTAGTAGCAATCTTTTTGCATGTAGCGTCGAAACTCTTCAGGCACGACAATCTGAGGATTGAGGGCAAGTGGACCCAGTCCATAGCCACCCTTCCTCAGGGGCGGCTTCAGAAAGATGGCCAGCTTTGATTCAACTGGAGATGCTGCCCCTTCCATCGCGATTTTTAACGCTTGCTCGAGTTTTCTCTGGCCGTATATTCTGGGGAGGTGCCAAGCACATTCCTCAATGCGTGCACGAGTGGTAACGGGGGCTGTGTTATAGACAGTATGAGCTGTTGAATCCAGCTCATTTGCCGGCAATGAATATGACCCTGTTAGCTCCATGATAACTTCAACAAGTTCTAGAATGTCAAAAGTCATCGCTAGCTGCGTAACGCACAGCTCCGGCGAGGCGATTGCTATTCCCGGCAGCAATTGCAGGATGCCTGCTGCAGGAGTTTTTCTGCTGAGCATGCGAGTCTGGAGCCGTTTCCTCCTGATTTCCCTGTTCTTATCGAATACGCCCAGCTCAAGGGGCTGTATTGGTGATATTTCTGGAAGCCCATCGAACAGCGTGAGGCAAGCATTTTTATTCGCGACAACAGAATCAAAGTCAAAGCCCTCGGTTTCAAGGCTTTCAGAGAATAATTCGTGCTTTAACAGCGTCTTGCTCTGACAGGGCAGCTGCATTG
>CADBRF010000212.1 GCA_902796975.1 uncultured Coriobacteriaceae bacterium | reverse complement strand
TGGGGCAAGGCCGTCTGGGGTAAGTACTACGGTCAGTGGTTCATGGAGGCATGCGTCTTCACATACGACTTCGACCGCTTCCACCCCTACGAAATCCTCCATCATATCGAGCAGTACCACATCACCACGCTGTGCTGCCCGCCGACGATGTATCGCCTGCTTATGCGCCACATGCAGCACGACGAAAAGACCCAGTACAAGCTGACGTCGCTCGTCTACTGCACCACGGCGGGGGAGGCCCTAAACCCCGACCTGTATGACTTCTGGAAGCGCGAGACGGGCCTTACCATCTACGAGGGGTTCGGTCAGACGGAGACCCCGCTCACCATCGCCAACCTCACCCACTCCACGCCGCCTCCCGGCTCCATGGGCAAGCCCAGCCCGCTCTACACCCTCGAGGTACATCGCGACGACGACACCCGCTGCCACGTGGGCGAGAGCGGCGAGATCTGCATCAAGATGGATCCGCGCCCCGCAGGCATCATGATGGAGTACTACCGCAACCCCGAGAAGACGGCGGAGGCCATCCACGATGGCTGGTACCACACCGGCGACGTCGCCTGGCTGGACGAGGACGGTTACCTCTGGTACGTGGGACGCAACGATGACGTCATCAAATCCAGCGGCTACCGCATCGGGCCCTTCGAAATCGAAAGCGTCATGCTCGAGCACGACGCGGTGAAGGAAGTCGCCGTCACGGGCGTGCCCGACCCGCTCCGTGGTTTCGCCGTCAAGGCAACCGTCGTCCTCGCCGATGGCTACAAGCCCTCCGATGTGCTCACCAAGGAGCTCCAGCAGTGGGTCAAGCACGAAACCGCTCCCTACAAATACCCCCGCATCGTCGAGTATGTCGATGAGCTGCCGAGGACCGTCAACGGCAAGATCCGCCGTGTGGCTATCCGCGAGAACGATGCAGAGAAGAACGTGGACGGTCTCCTGTGATGCAGCGTATTCCCGACACCCTGCAGCATGCCCTGCGCCCCATCACCATCGTGACGGGGCACTACGGCGTGGGCAAAACCAATTTCGCTGTCAACCTTGCGCTCGACTGTGCAAAGGCTGGCAAGAGGACCACGGTCATCGACCTCGATATCGTGAACCCCTATTTCCGTGCGACCGAGCAGCGAGACCTGCTCGAGTCGCACGGCGTGGCCCTCATCGCGCCGGTGTTCGCGGAGAGAGGTTCGAGCCTCGACACGCCAAGCCTTACGGGGGCTATTGCTCCCAAGCTACAGGATGCAGACGATGATGAGATCGTCATCGTGGACCTCGGCGGAGACGACGTGGGAGCAGGTTCCATCGGGCGCTTCTCCAGAATCGTCTCTGCCCGGGACTACGCCCTGCTCTACGTGATAAACCGGCACCGCAACTTGGTGCAAGATCCGGCCGATGCGCTCGAAAACCTCCGCGAGATTGAGGCAGCGACTCGCCTCAAGGCAACTGCCCTCGTGGACAACGCCCATATGAAGGGGCTCACCGACTCAGCAGCCCTCGCGGACGAGAACGGATACGCGAAAAAGCTCGAAGAGTTCACGGGACTTGAGGTGGTTGCCAAGACCTGCCCCGCGACGTTTCTGGAAAAAGACCCGCACTTGACGGATTGTTTCCAAGATATGAAAGTTCTTTACACGGTAGAGTTGTACGTTAAAAATCCGTGGGAGTAATCCCGCGGTAAGGAAGTTGGAAGGGGAGACGAGGGAACGACATGGCAAAGATGATCGTTGACGATCAGTTCTGCAAGGGATGCGGTCTCTGCGTTGAGGCATGCCCGCAGCACATCGTCGAACTCGACCAAGACACAATCACCGAAAAGGGCTATCACCCCGCGCACTGCATCGACCAGTCCAAGTGCACGGGCTGTATCTCATGCGCCACGATGTGCCCTGATGTCGCAATTACGGTGTGGAGGTGAACGACATGGCAGAGAAAGTTCTGATGAAGGGCAACGAAGTACTCGCTGAAAGCGCTATCCGCGCCGGATGCAAGTTCTTCTTCGGCTACCCCATCACCCCGCAAACGGAGCTCTCCGCCTACATGGCAAAGCGCATGCCCAAGATCGGCGGCACCTTCCTGCAGGCAGAAAGCGAAATTGCGGCAATCAACATGGTCTATGGCGCATCGGCAGCAGGTGCCCGCGCAATGACCTCTTCCTCTTCGCCTGGCATCTCGCTCAAGAGCGAGGGCGTAAGCTACATTGCGGGCGCAGACCTTCCCGCCGTCATCATCAACGTCATGCGCGGCGGCCCCGGCCTGGGTTCCATCCAGCCTTCCCAGTCTGACTACTGGCAGGCAACCCGCGCGCTTGGTCATGGCGATTTTCAGATGGTTGTCTACGCACCCTCAACCGTGCAGGAGATGGCCGATTACACCTTCAAGGCGTTCGATACCGCCGATGAATACCGCACGCCCGTCATGATTCTGGCAGATGGTCTGCTGGGTCAGATGATGGAGCCCGTCGAGCTGCGCGAGCCCAAGACCGATGTCCCCGAGCGCCCCTGGGCCTGCACGGGCACCAAGATGGAGCGCGAGCACAACGTCGTGAACTCCCTTTACCTCGAGGCAGACGAGTGCGACCGCGTCAATGTCGAGCGTTACAAGCGCTACGAGATTATCAAGGCCAAAGAACAGCTGAGCGAAGAGTACCTGTGCGACGATGCAGACATCATCATCGTGGCATTCGGCGCCGCCGCCCGTATCGCCCGCAACGCCGTGCGTTCTGCACGTCAGCAGGGCATCAAGGCCGGTCTCTTCCGCCCCATCACGCTATGGCCGTTCCCGGTTGATGCCCTCAAGAAGACCGTCCCGCACACCAAGGGCTATCTCTCCGTCGAGATGAACATGGGCCAGATGGTCGAAGACGTGCGCCTGGTCGTGGAGGGCAACGCCCCGGTCGAGCATTTCGGCCGCACTGGTGGCGTCATCCCCACCCCTGCCGAGGTGCTCGAAAGCATCAAGGCTCTGAGCGAAAAGGTAGGTGAGTAACATGGCGGAGAAAGAGGAGAAGATCGTCTTCCAGCGCCCGCATTCGCTGCTCCCCGTTGTGACCAACTACTGCCCGGGCTGCGTGCACGGCATCGTCACGCGCCTCGTCGCCGAGGTCGTAGACGAGCTGGGCATCGAGGGCAAGACTATTGGCGTCTGCCCCGTGGGCTGCTCGGTCATGCAGTATAAGTTCTATGGGTTTGACGAAATTGAAGCCGCCCATGGCCGTGCTCCCGCGGTTGC
>CADBRF010000211.1 GCA_902796975.1 uncultured Coriobacteriaceae bacterium | reverse complement strand
GGCCACAGGGCATAACCTCGCCATATCCGCACCCGCCTGCAGACTTCCCCGCTTCGTGCCCTCCGGAGCTGCAGACCTTCCCGTTCCGTGCCCTTTCAGCACAAACAAAGGCGCGATAGCCTCAATTGCTATCGCGCCTCTTTTTCGTCCGCAGAGTTTATTGAAAGCCCAGCCGTTAGACCTCGACAGAATCAGAAATCCCTGAATACGTCCTCAAACGCCTCAGCGGCATAGGCCTCAACGCGACGCTCATACTCTTCATAGAGATCAAGGAACTTACGCCCTTCCTCCGTGAGCTCGCTGCCACGTGCGCCATAGCGGTTGATGAGTTTGAAGCCGAGGCTCTCCTCAACCTTCTTGATCATGCCCCATGCCTTGCTGTATGCCATATGGAGGTCTTTGGCAGTCTTATTGAGGGAGCCGTTCATCTGAACGCCTCTGAGAAGAATCGCAGCTCCTCGCCCAAAGCTCGGATCTTTTCGATTATCCGAGCTAGATAGCATGATTTTTACCTGCGCATGTAAATTCTTGCTATTGCTCATAAACTGCCCTCCGGCTCTGGAATATTGATGATTTCATATAATACTCCAATTTGATAATGCCGAATTTACAAAGGCGCCCGCTAATCGAATTTTTTATCATTCAACCACATTCGTTCGGATTTCCGTTCGCACCAGCAACACCCTACGAAAACAGGGGCGCGGCAGATATCTGCCGCGCCCCTGTTCATATATCTAAGCCAACGCCATATCTCAACTGCGCATTTGCTTCGCCGCTTCAATCCTGCGGGATCGCACCGTTTCAGCCGTGCGGCACCTCATGCTACCTCAAAAGCGCGCTGACACGATGCGCTAGAGAAACCGCACGACCGAAGACTCGATTGCCTCCACATCGCCAGAGATTGCCTCCGTGAAGCGGACTTCCTTCTGGTCCAGCTCGTCGAGTCCTGCGGGGATAGGGGCATCGCCGGCAATCTTGGAAACCTGCCGGTTGAGTTCGACATCCGTGAGCTTCGACAGCTCCTCGGGAAGGGCTGCACCGGGCTCGAGGCCCTCAAGACCACGATAGACATTCGCCCCAAACTTAGCCCAGTTTGCCGTGCTCACCACGAGCATCGGATTCCCGCCCTTTGCCTGCTCGGCAACCTTCCAGGCAACAGCCGTATGAGGGTCAATGAGATAGCCATAGGTCTCATACACCTCACGAATCGTCGCCAGACACTCGTCGCTGGGAACATAACCTGCACCAAAGTCCTGCTGAATCTTTGCCAGCGTCTCAGCATCGACCTGATACTCACGGGCAGAATCGAGAGCCGCTTCCCAAGCGCGGACCGTCTCGCCATCGTGACCGGTGACCTCAAAGAGCAGACGCTCGAGATTGCTGGAGACGAGGATATCCATCGAAGGCGACGGAGTCTTGAGGAACTCCCTTTCCCTGATGGTGTAGATGCCGGAATTGATGAAATCCGTGAGAACCTTGTTGTCATTGCTTGCGCAAACGGTACGGGCAATCGGAACGCCCATCTGCTTGGCGTACCACGCCGCCATAATGTTGCCGAAGTTGCCCGTGGGAACCGTGATGTCAATAGGGTCACCTGCCTTGACCGCGCCACGTTCGGCCATCATGGTGTAGGCGCTCACGTAGTACACGACCTGCGGCAGGAGCCTGCCCCAGTTGATGGAATTGGCGGAGGAGAGCGCGGTGTTATGGTCGGCGAGCAGCTTCTTTGCGAAATCCGCATCGGCGAACATGCGCTTGACGCTGGTCTGGCAATCGTCGAAATTGCCCTCGACCGCATAAACGCACACGTTCTTGCCTTCCTGTGTGACCATCTGTTTGCGCTGGATATCGCTCACACCATCGCGCGGGTAGTAGACAACAATAGAAGTGTGGTCCACGTCTGCAAAGCCCTGAAGCGCCGCCTTGCCCGTGTCTCCGCTCGTTGCCACCGCTATGAGGTAGTGCGTATCGGGGCCGCCCTCAGCGCGCTGCTTTTCCACGCTGGCAGAGAAGAACACCGGGAGAGCCTGGAGCGCCATGTCCTTGAATGCGCTCGTCGGGCCGTGCCAGAGCTCAAGCACATGCATGCCATCGGCAACATCGGAAATGGGGCAGATAATGGGGCAGATTTCAGGCGTATCGAACTGCTTGCCATAGATGCGGTCAAAGAGGGCATCAAGTTTCTCCGGAGTAAAGTCCACGCCAAAACGCTGGTAGACAAAGGAAGCACGACGTGCATAGGGCAGCTTGGCCAAGCCGAGAATCTCATCCATCGTGAGATGCGGTATCTCAGCCGGGACAAAGAGACCACCGCCAGGCGCGAGCCCCTTGATCACGACATCGCTGAAACGCTGTGGCTCTACGACCTTGCCGCGCGTATCGATATAACGAATTTCACTCTGAGCCATTGGAACCTCCAAAGACCGCGAAATAGCAGATAGGTAAAACGCCACACGGCATATTGAGCCGGAGCATGCAATACGCCCAAGTGTAACGACAGTTTCCATCATACCAGCCGTGCGTTGAACTGGCGGATAGCCGAACGGAATAAGCTGCTGCGGTATGGAAATGCCGGCTTTTGTATCAACAGACGGGTCTCATCCAAGACGGCGTGTAAGAAAATTGCGTTTGTTACCATCTGATTTGAATAGGCTTAAGTACATATATGATATCGAGTTAAATATATATACATATATATATATATATATATATAGTCTATGTAAGATTTTTAAGACTCCATACTCGACTCTATTGATTAGAGGTGGTAACAAACGCAATTTTTTTCGCACGCCGCTTCTCGAAAGCCAATCGGACCCGGATTTCTCGAGCGTTGTTGCGCTAAGTCCAGCGAAACAAACGCCTGCGCGCCGCTTAAACCCGCGTGCGCAAGCACTTGGGTTGCTCGTGTTGGCAGCTGGTATCATGGGTGAAATGCTGCCGAGCGGCATTTCTCCGTTCCAGCGAAGGGAACAGCATGACAATACATCTCTATATGGGCAACGAGGCCATCGGCATGGGCGCCGTCCATGCTGGCGTGCGCTTTGTTGCCGGATATCCCGGAACCCCCTCAACCGAGGTTCTGGAAACCGTTGCCAAGGCAAACGACGGGTCCATCCACGTGGAATGGTCAACCAACGAAAAAGCTGCACTCGAGGCGGCAATCGGCGCCTCCTGGTCGGGCGCACGCGCGCTGGTCACGATGAAGCAGGTGGGTCTCAACGTCGCGAGCGACCCCCTCATGACGCTCTCCTACATTGGCGTCAAGGCGGGCCTCGTGCTGGTTGTTGCCGATGATCCCGGCCCCATTTCCAGTCAGACCGAGCAGGATACGAGGTCGTTTGGCAAGTTCTCAAAGGTGCCCGTGCTCGACCCGTCAAGTTCGGGCGAGTGCTATGGGATGATCCAAGACGCCTTTGAAATTTCAGAGAAGTATTCCACGCCGGTTATCCTGCGTCCCACCACCCGCATCTGCCATGCATGCGGCACCGTCAAGACTCGCGGCGGCATCGCCGATTGTGCGCCCGCGGAGGCGTTCAAGCATGCTGACGTCGACGAGAACGACCCGAGCTGGGACGAGGGGCGAACCAAGCCAGAGGGCTTCGTGCGCGATACGCTCCGCTGGGTCGTGTTTCCACGCACGAGCTATGAGAACCATGGTAAGGTCGAGCGCCGGGCAACACAGATGGCCGAAGATTTCGCCGAAAGCTATCATCCCAACCGGATCGAGATGTCGGGAAAGCGCCGGGCATATAACGACCCTTCCTGGCAGAACCTTGGAAAGGCCTCGGACGCGGCAAGCTTTGGCGTGGCATGTGGCGGCATCTCCTACCACTATGTACGCGAGGCGCTGGAACGCCTGGGTGCCGACGTGCCCATCATGAAAGTTTCAACACCCTACCCCTTCCCCGTCAAGATGGCCCAGTCCTTCCTCAACATGTGCGATGAGATTCTGGTCGTGGAGGAACTCGACCCCGTTATCGAGCGCGAGCTCGTGTCCTTGTGCGGGCAGGACTATCTCAAGCGAACCATCCACGGCAAACTCGACGGAACCCTCCCCTACGCGGGCGAGCAGTCTGTCGAAAACGTCACAAAAGTTCTGGCTGGCCTGCTGGGCATTCCCGCTGAGCAAGCTGCTTTCACAAGCGCGGGGGACCTCGCTACAGCACCGAAACCAGCCATTCCGGCCCGTCCGCCCGTGCTCTGCGCCGGATGCCCGCACCGGGCAAGTTTCTACGCGGTCAAGAAAGCTGTGGGCAAGCGCCCTGCTGTCTTCTGCGGCGATATCGGCTGTTATACCTTGGGTAATGCCGCCCCGCTCGACATGGTCGACACCTGCGTCTGCATGGGTGCAGACATCACCATCGCGCAAGGCATAAAGACAGTCGACCCCGAGAAGATTGTCTTCAGCTTCATCGGCGATTCGACCTTCTTTGCCAGCGGAATCACCGGCGTTATCAACGCCGTCTACAACCGACACGACATCATCATCTGCGTGCTCGACAACTCCACCACGGCAATGACCGGCATGCAGCCCCACCCAGGCACCGGCCACACCATGATGGGAGTCGATGGCTCGGCAGTCTCCATTCCGGCCATCTTTGACGCGCTGGGCGTTGACAATGTCACAGTCAACCCGCTCGATGCCGAGGCGGCTCAAGCAGCCGTGCGCGATGCAATCGAAAAGACGGGCGTGCGCGCGATTATCTTCAAATCGCCGTGCGTGAACATTTCCAAGCCCCTGCATCCGCCTGTTGTCATCAACCAGGAAACCTGCATCGGATGCCACAAGTGCATCGACCAGATTGGCTGCCCGGGCATCATCATCCGCGACGGCAGGGTGGAAATCGACGAGACGCTCTGCTTTGGCTGCCAGCTCTGCCGAAGCATCTGCCCCACCGGCGCAATCGAGAAGGGAGAGGAGTAATGAGCAATACCGTTCCCGAGGGCGCCTACCCTCTCATGGACAAGGCCTTGCAGAACGGCCCTCTCAACTGCGTAATCTGCGGCGTTGGCGGTCAGGGCAACGTCCTTGCATCGCGTCTCATCGCCGATATGCTCCTCGCCAAGAACGAGCATGTGAAGACGGCAGAGACCATTGGCATGGCCCAGCGCGGAGGCTCGGTGATGAGCCACGTGCGCGGCGGCCACCCGCAATCTCCGCTCGTTCCCCGCGGCACGGCAAACGTGATGATTGCGTTCGAGCCGGGCGAGGCCGTGCGTTGCATCGACTTCCTCGCGCCCGATGGGCTTATTGTGGTCAACACCCGCGCCACGCAATCTCCAAGCGCAGCACTGGAACGCAGCAGCTACGACGGTACCGATGCCCTTGCCTGGCTTGAGGAACTCCCCACGGCAACCGTGCTCAAGGTGGACGGCGACGCCATCTGCAAGCAAGTCGGCTCGCCTCGCGTGCTGAACATCGTGCTCTTGGCAGCCGCAGTGAAGACAGGCGCCATTGGCTGCACGCGCGAGGCGCTGGAGGATGCCATCCGCGGCCGCGTGAAAGAGCGCTTCCACGCGATGAACCTCAAGGCAATTGACCTGGTGTTTGGCGCCTAGCACATCACAAGCTGCTGGCATGGCGTGAACCACTCAGCGCTTCTAGAGTCAAGAACACGATGCCCCTCCCCCGGATCCTGAGAAGGCATACGAGGAAGGGGCATTTCGTTGGTCTCAAGTTGTTCGGCTGCATGGCACATGCTCATGCAGCGTCAAGACGTTTATGACGGAATAGGGCTCAGACGTTGTACATGAAGTCGAGAACGTCCTGGCGTTGAATCGTAATCTGCATGGAGAGCTTCTCTGCGTTCTTTGCAAGCTTCTCCTGCACCTCGTTGAAGGTCGCCACGTCCTCATCGAGCGTGACGAGCATGGTCATGCTGAAGATGTTTTCGAGCACGTTCTGACGGATGTCGTCGATATTCGCGCCGCATTCGGTGAGCGTCGTTGCCACGGTGGCGACAACGCCCGTGCGGTCCTTGCCGAGCACGGAGACAACAGTCTTCATGGGTTTCATGGCTATCCTTTCACGTGAACCGAATGCAGCGGCCCAGCGCGCAGCACCGCGGTTTCTCTGTTCTCCAACGATTGCATTCTATAGCAAATCGCCCTGTATCCCACGCTCGGGCAAGCGAGATGCCGAAAGCGCTTGCAGTGCGGCGCGGTGCGCTAGTCTGTTTGCCTCTGCTCCATTATGTTGACGCCATCGCCAAAATCGAGAATAACCGGCGCATGGGTGAAACGGTCCTTTGCAGGCGGCAGCTTCATGTAATCGCCATACCAGGCGCGAAGATATCCATCGGGGTTGTGGGGTCCGAGCAACTTCATGCCATCGAATTCGATATCCGCCGTGGGGAACAGGTCTTCCCCTTTCTGCGCCCCGAAGAGCGTATAGGAAAGGCAGCACCAGTCATCGCCAGTTTCATGGCCTTCGAAGAGTTGCTCCTGCTTATCGCGCATGGTCTCGTAGCTCCAAAAGTGGGCAATGGTGTGGTGGGCCACGACACACAGCCCCGAAAGCAACGAACGGAACTGCGCCTTCTGGGGAATCTTGGGATGCGCGAAGGCCTTGAGATAGGACATGCGCTGCCAGAACGCCGCCTGCTTCATCTGCTTCTTCGCAATGCGAGGGTCTGCAGCCAGACGGCAATAGGGAAAGACGTCGATGAAAATGCCCTGGTCACTGCCCGCTTCTACCGCCGAAGCATCCAGGAAGCGCGTGCCATCCTTGTAGACCTTGGCCCAGAGGGCGGAGAAATTCTCGCTGTTATCGATGGTATGAAGCGAATAGCCTTCGGGAAGAGCATGGGGAGCGATCTCGCAGAAACGCTTATAGTCGTCCCAGGGCATGCCAATGTCTATATCATCATCCCACGGGATGAATCCGCCATTGCGCACTGCTCCAAGACACGTCCCGCTATCGAGAAAATATGTGATGCCGTGCTCGCGGCACAAGACGTCCACGACAGCCAGAATGTCGCGTTCCACGTCTTGCAAGCGCTGAAGCACGCCCGCAGGATACGGGCCTTCCTCGACCATCGAGCTCTCCATCTCCCCCAAACGTATTGCAGCTATAGTACCCCAATTCGCATGAAATAACGTTGATTCGGTGATGACGAAACGAGAGCAGACCGAGAAAACATGAATATCGAACCGCAAATAGCAGCGCGGTTTGCATATACTGGAAGATTGCAACTACCGTTGGCGGCCGAAAAGGAGCGTGCCAGAACACACCGCCAGTGCCTAGAGCTTGCGATAATCGCGTGCGAGAAAGATGCCGAGCGAGAGAACGCCTACATCGTAGGCGAACGCACCCACAAAGCTCACGCCATTCATGCCGAAGAGCTGGATAAAGGCAGCCGAGCTCACGAGAGTCACAAGCGAGGCGATCATGTTGCCTGCAAAACTCGCCTTGAAATCGCGCACGGCGAGCAAGAGGTCGTTCATGAACCACGCGAACGCCGTCACGAAGGCACAGAGAATGGCAGGCTGGAGCAGGTAGGTGTACTCCTCGATGCCGTTACCGAAGAGCAGGGCAAGAATAGGCTCGCCGAAGAAAAAGAAGCCGATGGAGCAGACAAGTCCAACGGCAACTATGCCGAGCGAGGTCTTGGCAAGCAGCTTGAGCGCAGATTTCTTATCATCCGCGAACTTCTCCGCAAAGACGCCGATAAGCGGGCTGTAAATATAGGTGGCGCCCATCTGGACGATAACTGTCGGCGCGGCAACCGAGGAGTAGATGCCGAGCGCTGCCTGCCCGAGCGATGCGGCGAGGTACTGCTTGGGAACCGCCACAACTGCCGTACTGCAGACCTGGGCGAAGACGAGTGGCAACAGCTGGAGAAGGGTCTTTGCCGCGCGCTTCCACTCGATGACAGGCTTGACCATCTCAAATTGCCGGGCCCGGGGAATGTCGTAGAAGACGAGGATGGCGAGCGTGGATGCGCACATGGCGATAACCGCAAGCTCAAGCGAGTTGGTGAAGCCGAGCACAAGGCAGAAGAACCCGAGGTTGCCCACGCCCTGCATGATGTAGGACCTGCCGATGTAGTCCATGCGCATATTGCGCTGGTCTATGGCGTGAAAGCCCTCAATGAAGTTGGCTATGAGCTGAAAGACGAGATAGAGGAAGACGACAGGGAGCACGCCGGTCGCGCAGGTGACGAGCGCATAGATGGCACCCACAGCGAAGGAGAGGAAGGTGGTGAGCACGCGGAGACCGATGTATTCCCCAGAAGAGCGCTCGCCATGCACATCGGTAACCTGAACCGTGCGGAGCCGGAACTCGGCGAAGGGCATGACCATGCTCGAGACGGTCATGGCGAGCGAAAGCGCACCGGCGGCATCAAAACCGCTGGAAAGCCGCACGACAAAGACGGTGATAAGCCAGTTGCAGCCCAGCCGGATGATGGACCCGACAGAGTTCCAAAGCATATTCGTCTTCATGGAAAGACCGGACATCGGCACTAGCTTTCGCTCGGGTTGCAGAGATTAGACGCCTGCAGAATCGGCGCGGGTATGTTCAGTGGTTGCATAATCGAACGGCTCTTCTGCTACCCAGAATACATCGAGAGCGTGAGAGGCGGGACGATCTTCCGGAGCCGGCACCTTTCGCCAGCTCTTGTACCAGAGAGTCAGGATGGCATCGGCGTCGCACGGCACGCGAAGCTGTTTGCCTTCGAAAGACGCAAACGTCGTCGGGAAGAGGTTCTCCGCAGGCAGGGGCAAGTCTCCCATGCCAACCGCATCGGGCATCTCGGCATAGAAGCGCACTTCTCCAGACGCGCGAGTGGAATCATCCAGACCAGCCGCGAGCTTATCCATCTCAGCGGAGATGGCATAGGGGTCCATATGTTTGATATAGGGTTTGAGCAGCGTCTTTGCCACTTTGCCAACCGTACTGGCAGAACGGGAGGCATCACCCACCGCAAGCTCGAGCTTCTGCTGGAGCCTGTTGTTTGCCTTCTTGGCTTCGGCGAACTCGGCAGAGTCGGGCTCGCACGCGTCCAGCGGAAAGACGTCAATCCACAGGCCGGTTTCGTACTGATCGGCGATATAGGTCTCATGCACGAGCGTCCGCGTGTCCACCAGCTTGAAGAAGGAGTAAATCGAAGACTTGTCCCGATATGAAACGAGCTTGTAGGGGGCAAACTCCTCTTCGCGAGAAACCTCCCAGAGCTTCTCATAATCGGCACGGGGCATGCAGACGTCAATATCGTCGTCCCAGGGGATGAAGCCCTCATGCCGCATAGCGCCGATAAGGGTACCATAGGCAAGGAAATAGTCCAGGCCGTGCCGTTCGCATATATCGGCGAAGAAGGTCAGAATATCAAGCTCGATAGCCTGAATCTCCTCAAGGTTGAGTTCACGCATGAAAACGCCTCCTGGTGGTGCCTGCTTCATGGAGTTGAGCAGATTAAACGCTTAGTTTCCGCGGTAGACAGTATGGCACAGCACCCAGGCGAGAGGGGCTGCAATCACGCCCACCCCCTTGCTGGGCAGACTCCGGAAGGTCTCTCCAAAGCAATGGGCAAAGTAGGCGCCCACAAGACAGAGCGTGGTGTTCTCCAGCTTGAGCCGGAAGGTATCCGAATAATCGATGTACTGGCGCTTGGTGCGCAGGTAGCCACGGGGGTTCTCGCGCGTGATCTTGCGCACGTTCTGGGTGTAGCCATCTGGAAGGTACTCGCAGATCCAAATGACCTTGTGCAGGACAGCCAGGTTGTATTCCTGGTCAATCTGATGGTAGACCGACGGCTCCGCGATGAACTTCTCTCCCGGTTCCACCTCGAAAGGGAACTGGCGAAGGATTTCCGTGCGGTAGACAAGCGCGACATCGCCCTTGTGCCCCTGCTTGTAGTAGAGGTCCCAAAGTGTCGTGGTTTCCAGCTCCTCGGGGAACCAGGTTCCCAGCGGCTTGCGGGAGTCATGACCGCGGAGAGCGACGATGCCAGCGCATGTGGGGTCCGTTTTGCGCTGAGCCCAGAAGTCGAGCACCGAGGAGACGGCGTCGGGCGTGAGTGTATCGTCGGAATCGACACAAAAGAAGAGCTCGTTCTGGCACAAATCCACACCCCGGTTGTGGGCGCGCGCCTTGCCCCCATTTTCCTGGTAGACATAGGTGATGGGAATCTTGCCCTCTGCGGCAAAGCCCTCGATAACCTCGCGCGTGT
>CADBRF010000210.1 GCA_902796975.1 uncultured Coriobacteriaceae bacterium | reverse complement strand
ATAATCCAGCAAAACATCGAGGCGGCGCGTCGGTTTGGGGCATGCGATACGGTGGTTCCGGCAACCGACACTATCGTCGCGAGCACCGATGGCCAAACTATTGCGTCCATACCCGACAGGAGAAACTACTACCAGGGCCAGACGCCCCAGTCGTTTCTGCTCGATCGGCTTGACCAGATGCTTGGCAGCCTCTCGCCTGAAGAGGATGCCATCCTGACCGACGCCTGCAAGGCGTTCGTGCTGCGTGGCCAGCAGGTGGCTCTCGTGAATGGCGATGCGTCCAACATCAAGATCACCTACCCCGCGGACCTTCGTATCGCCGGGGCGCTGTTAGGGGAGCCCCGTGCTTGACAACGTCTACAGGCTGATTGCCCCACGCACCTTCGAGCCCGTGCAGGTGCAGGTTGTCCTGCGCGACGACGACGTCATCGTGCGCCCAACGCACTTGTCCATCTGCAATGCCGACATGCGCTATTACCTTGGCGCCCGCTCGGCTGAAGTGCTGGCCAAGAAGCTGCCCATGGCTCTCATCCACGAGGGCATTGGCGAGGTGGTTCGCGATGGCAACGCCGTATTGGCCCCGGGACAGAAGGTGGTCATGCTTCCTAACGACCCCGTCGAGTCGGACGCATGCATTGCCGAGAACTACCTGAGGTCAAGCCGTTTCTGCGGCAGCGGCTTCGATGGGTTCATGCAAGAGTACGTCGTGTTGCCGCCTAGCCGCGTGGTTGCTCTTCCTGCGGACGCCAACCCTCATGTGGCGGCTTTCACCGAGCTGGTGAGCGTGGCCGTGCATGCCATCGGCCGCTTCAGTGGCATTGCACACGAGCGGCGAGAATCCATTGGCGTGTGGGGCGATGGCAACCTGGGCTTCATTGTGGCCTTGGCGCTTCGCATGACCTACCCCGATGCGCATATATACGTGGTGGGACGCACGCAGTCCAAGCTGGGCAACTTCACCTTCGTCGACGCCGTGTTCACCTCCGACCGCATAGGGGACATGCCTCAGGTCGACCATGCCTTCGAATGCTGTGGTGGCGATGGGTCGGCAAGCGCCATAGACCAAATCATCGATTGCATAGCCCCCGAGGGCACGGTGTCGCTGCTAGGCGTGTCCGAGAACCCGCCCCCGGTGAACACGCGCATGGTGCTCGAGAAGGGCCTGCGCCTGTTCGGAAGCAGCCGAAGCGGTCGTGCCGACTTCCAGAACACCATCGACCTGTACACGAAGCACCCCGAGATGCTCGACTACTTGGCATCGCTAGTGGGGGTCGTGCAGCCAGTGAGCAGCATAGCTGACATGTCCGCCGCCTTCGAGGCCGACATCCGCAAACCCATGGGCAAGACCATTATGGAGTGGAACGTATAGTACGTGGAGCAAAGCCGTTGAATGGTAGAATTGGCGTTGAATAGCGGTCGCTGTTCCTGCGCGTGCTGCATTTTGAGATGAAAGGGCCAGATACACATGCAAAACACACCCAAGGTCTCTGTGCTAACCCCCATCTACAATGTGGAAGAGTATCTTGCAAAGTGCCTCAATAGCCTGAAGAGGCAGACTCTTCAGGACATCGAGTTCATCTGCATAAACGATGGCTCGACCGATAGCAGCCCGGATATTCTCCGGAGGGTCACTGCTGGGGATGACCGTTTCGTCATCATAGACAAAGAGAACAGCGGGTATGGTGCCAGCATGAACATGGGCATCGAAAGGGCTCGCGGCGAATACATTGGCATCCTCGAGTCCGATGATTATGCCGACCCCCAGATGTTCGAGGAGCTGTACAACCTGGCCAAGGCCAACTCGTGCGACATCGCAAGGGGAAACCGCTACAACCTCACAGAGAGTAGCGACTCGTTTAGCGAAGTGCTCAAAGGCCTGCCTTATGGCGAGGTATTCAGGCCGCTGGAAGACCAGCGTATTTTCGACCCAGCACCATGCATCTGGGCCCAGGTGTACAGGAGGGAGTTCCTCAACCAGAACGACATCAGGTTCCTCGAGACACCTGGCGCGTCGTTCCAAGACACTGGGTTTGTCTACAAATCCTATATTGCTGCCGAGCGCATGATCCTCACGCACGATGCGTTCATCCACTACCGCCTGGACAACGCTGGCTCTTCGGTCAAATCCTCAAGCAAAATCTTCTGCATAACCGACGAATTCGAATCCATCGACAACTATCTGGCAGAGCGGCCTGAAGCCGACAAGGTGTTCAGGCGCGCTTTTGAAGCATTGAGGTATCAGGCTTACAGGTGGAATTACGATCGCCTTGCCTGGAATGCGAAGAGCGAGTTTCTTCCCGCGTTTGCGGATGAGTTGCGCCGCCAAAGCGACCTAGGGAACCTCGATGAGACCCTTTTTACCTTGCGCGATTGGGAATGGATCAACAAGACCCTTCAGGAGCGCGATGCGGTTCTGAATTCGGATGCGCCGCTCGTATCCGTGATCGTACCTGCCTACAACTGCGAGGCGCACATAATCGACACCTTGAGTTCTCTTTCCCGGCAGAGCCTCAAAGACATAGAGGTTATCGTTGTCGATGATGGCTCCGAGGATGACACGCTCGAGCTTGTCGAGGAATACTGTGCGGGTGACGGAAGGTTCTTGGTGGTGAGCCAGGAGAACCAGGGAGTCTCTGGCGCCAGGAACACGGGCCTGGACAATGCCCACGGGGTGTTCGTCTCGTTTATCGATGGCGAAGACACCGTCCCCCCGATTGCTCTGGAGATGCTCTATCGCTTTATGGAGGCCGAGGCCGCTGATTGCGCCGTTGGCGTGATTGAGGAGTTCGGGCTTTCGGGCAAGAACAAGTTTTCGCGAACTGTGAGCCTGTCCAAGAAGAAGGAGATCGCCAGATACGACTTCGACCTGATTTGGACCTTCTCGGTCAACAACAAGCTGTTTAGGCGCAGTATCATAGAAGAGCGCTCTATGCGGTTCGATACCAATACACTCATTGCCGAAGATGGCGTGTTCTGCATGGAGTACATCTTGAATTGCGGTCAAATAGTGGGGTGCCCCTATGTGGTCCTCAACTACCGGCGCGACCTGTTCTGGGATGGCTTCTCCGCCACGCGGAGCGGAAGCGGCAAGCATGTTTACGACCTCGTCCAGAACCACGAGAAGATCATAGGAATGGCCGAAGAGGCCTTGGCGCGAGATGTCGAGCTCGAGGAGGACGACATCGAGCGACGGAAGCTGGGCGTGCTGCAAAAGACTTACATCAATGAGCTCCACCGTAGGCTCGTTTCATTCCTCCTCGACCTTCAGTACCGCATGATTTGGCTGCTCGACGACGAGGCAGCACGTTATGCATCCGAGAAGTATCGCGAGCACGTCGCTTTCGTCCCCGAGAAGGACTTCACAGGAATGTGCAAATGGCACAACGACCTTTCGCTTGACTCTGGCCTTATGGACAAGGAAGAAATGGCTGCTCATCCCCTCGTGTCGTGCGTGGTATGCGACGACGCGAGCCCGGAAGACTTGCCCGAAATGCTTTACTGCATCTACTACAACCGCTTCCCCCGCTTTGAAGTCATCGTGTCCGAGCGAATGGTCGATGCGCTTCCGGAGCAATTTGCTTCCTTGGGCAACGTTCGTGTTGTTTCTGCAGAATTCGCCCGTGGCCGCTACAGGCAGGAGGCGTTGCGCATTTCCCGCGCCCCCCACATCGCCTTCTTGAAAGACCGTGTATTCTACGATGCCGGCACGATGAAGCGGCTCTGGTCCGAATGCTCTAACTCTCAAGCCGATTTCGTGGTCGCGCGGGTCAAGGAGATCATCCGGGAGGAGAACAAGACCCACTTTTATCGGAGCCAGCACGTTTTGTTCGACCAAGAGCACGTGCATGGTTACTCGTATCGCGACGAATTGAACCAGCTCGACTGCAGTCTCAACAACAAGCTGCTCAAGACCGCCGCCTTGCGTGACTGCGGGTTTGTTTTTGCCGACAGCACAATCGCCGACAACGCGCGTCTATACGAGGAGCTCGAGTTCAAGAAGCTGCCCAAGATCACGATGATAACCGACTTGTCGGAGAAGAGGTTCCTCGCCGGCACGAGCAAATCCCTGTACCGCAAGTGCTTCCTCAAGTACTACCAGGCCAGGGCTAAGAATAAGAAGCTGGTACGCGATAAGCTCAATGGCATCGTCAAGAAGCGCATACGCGCATTCAAGAAGCTCAGGAGCAATAAGGGCCTCCCTAAATCGAGGGACCTAACACTGTTCGTCTCCAACCGCGGCATGTCCGATAACTTGGTGCTGGTTTACGAAGCGTGGGACGGCAACAAGGTTGCCATGACCAAGCTCTATCCGCATTCAGATGCATACAATGCGCAGCTTATGGAGTACGTTAAGGAGGCTCGCTTGATCGTGACCGACGACGTGTGCCCCTTCCTGCGT
>CADBRF010000209.1 GCA_902796975.1 uncultured Coriobacteriaceae bacterium | reverse complement strand
TCGACAAGCAGCTGCTTGGCGACACCTA
The DNA here is from genome assembly GCA_902796975.1 of uncultured Coriobacteriaceae bacterium. Taxonomy (GTDB): domain Bacteria; phylum Actinomycetota; class Coriobacteriia; order Coriobacteriales; family QAMH01; genus CADBRF01. The sequence continues at coordinate 4,358 of CADBRF010000209.1, read as the reverse complement.
CGATATCGAATATCCCCAGGTCATAGCCATATATCTTGATGGAGCGCCACAGCCTTTTGTGGGCCCCATGGATATCGCGCTTGCGATTATCGGTGCCGTTTACAAAAACGGGTATGTGAAAAACAAGGTCATGGAATTCGTCGGTCCTGGTGTCTCCTCTATGTCCACGGATTTCCGCAACGGCATAGACGTCATGACAACCGAGACTACGTGTCTCTCTTCCATCTGGCGTACTGATAATGACACCAAGTCCTGGCTTGAAACGCATCACCGGGGAGACGAATTCCAGGTGCTCGAGCCAGCGGATGTGGCTTACTACGACGGTTGCGTTTATGTCGACCTTTCAAGTATCAAGCCCATGATTGCCCTGCCCTTCCATCCGTCCAATGTCTACTCGATAGACGATCTCTACGAAAACCTCGAGGACATTCTCCACGAGACAGAGGGCGCGGCCGAAAAGGTTGCTGGTGGCCGCGGAAAGCTTTCCCTGCTCGACAAGATAGATGCTGATGGCAAGCTTCATGTCCAGCAGGGTGTCATCGCTGGATGCGCTGGTGGTACTTACTCGAACATCGTCGAAGCTGCGCATGCGCTCAAGGGGGCAAATATCGGCAACGGAGAATTCTACCTCTCCGTCTACCCCTCCTCGCAGCCCGTATTTGTTGATCTCGACCGCAAGGGGTTACTTGCCGACCTTATGGACACCGGAGCTATTGTTCGCACAGCGTTCTGCGGGCCGTGCTTCGGCGCAGGTGACACGCCGGCTAACAACACGCTCTCCATTCGCCACACCACGCGAAACTTCCCCAATCGCGAGGGGTCCAAGCCCCAGAACGGGCAGATGGCAGGCGTTGCACTCATGGATGCCCGCAGCATCGCCGCAACAGCTCTCAACGGAGGCGTTCTCACAAGCGCGGAGACGCTCGACCGCTGGGGCGATATCCCCGAGTACTCCTACGGTGACCGTTCTTATCAGGCACGTGTCTTCAAGGGCTTTGGAAAGGCAGAACCAGACCATGAGCTTCGGTATGGCCCGAATATCAAGGACTGGCCCAAGCAGGAAGCCTTGGCAGATAACATCCTGCTTAGGATCGCCTCTGTTATCCTCGACGATGTGACGACCACGGACGAGCTCATCCCCAGTGGCGAGACCTCGTCCTATCGGTCCAACCCTCTTGGTCTTGCCGAGTTCACGCTCTCGCGCCGCGACCCTGCCTATGTTGGAAAGGCAAAGGCGGTAAGGGAGCTCGAAGCAAAGCGTAAAGAAGGCATTGCCGCTGATGAAATCAGCCGGGTTCTTGAGATTATCCAAGGGCTAGAAGGGCAGGGGAATGTCAGTCTTGCTAGCCTGGAGATTGGGTCTACTATCTTCGCCTGCAAGCCAGGTGATGGCTCGGCCCGTGAGCAAGCCGCCAGCTGCCAGCGTGTTCTTGGAGCACTTGCAAACATCACGACCGATTATGCGACCAAACGCTATCGGAGCAATTGCATGAATTGGGGTATGGTGCCCTTCCAGTTCAAGGGTGCTCCTGAATCCTTTGCAGTCGATGACTTTGTCTTTGTTCCAGGCATTCGCGAGGCAATCGAGCAACATCCTGAGCATATCCCAGCATGGCTTATTCACGAGGGAGAAGCAAAGAATATCGAGCTCTATGTTGCCCCTATGACAGATGATGAAATTGCTATTGTGGAAGCTGGGTGCCTTATCAATTACAATCGTAATCGTAATGGCGCGAACAGGGAGTAAGCCTATGGAAGGTTACAAGCAGGAATTCATCGATTTCATGGTCGAGAGCGATGTGCTCAAGTTCGGCGAGTTCACGCTCAAGAGCGGCAGGAAATCTCCTTTCTTCATGAATGCGGGAGCCTATGTCACCGGCTCGCAGCTCAAACGACTCGGCGAGTATTATGCGCGGGCAATCCATGACAATTTCGGGCTCGACTTTGACGTCGTCTTTGGCCCTGCCTACAAGGGCATCCCGTTGTCAGTTGTGACGACCATCGCCCTCCACGAACTCTACGGCAAAGAGGCACGCTACTGCTCCAACCGCAAAGAGGTCAAAGACCATGGCGACACCGGAATTCTTCTGGGAAGCGATCTCGAAGATGACATGCGCGTTGTTATGGTCGAGGATGTCACGACAAGTGGCAAGTCCATCGATGAAACCTACCCCATCCTCAAGAACCAGGCTGATGTCGAGATTGTTGGCCTGATGGTCTCCCTCAACCGCATGGAAGTGGGGAAGGGCGGAAAGAAGTGCGCTCTCGATGAAGTGAGCGAGAAATACGGGATGCCAACGGCGAGCATCGTGAACATGCGCGAAGTGACCGAATATCTCTATGGCACGGAACGCCAGGGTCGTGTTGTCATAACTGACGAGATCAAGAGCGCGCTCGATGCCTATTACGAAACATACGGGGCAAAGGAATAAGCTCTTATACGAAGACATATCGTGCTAGCCAACTCTTAGCGTCCCCGAGATTCCAGGAAATCGCTGGAATCCGGGGGCGCTTTCTTTGCGTCAGCTAGTTCTAGTCTTCCTTGAAGCCCCACATGCGCACTTCTGGCTCAAGGTGGATGCCGCTTGATTCGAAGACGGCTTTCTGAACGTCTTCTATCACACGCATCACATCGTAAGCCGTGGCGGAACCTGTATTCACGACAAACCCACAGTGTTTGGTTGACACCTGGGCGCCTCCAACGCGGTGCCCTCGCATGCCGGCCTCGTCGATGAGTTTAGCTGCGTAGCTTCCCTCGGGGCGCTTGAAGGTGCTTCCAGCACTGCCAAGGTCGAGAGGCTGCTTGCTCTCGCGGCGGTCAGTGAGGTCTGCAATACGCGAAGCGATGACCTCTCTGTTTTCAGGTTTGAGTTCGAGCGTGGCATCCAGGATGATGGCATTTGAATCCTGCATCGAGCTGTGGCGGTATGACCAATCGGCTTCAGAGGCATCCAGGGCCACGATGGACCCATCGGGCATAAGGCAGGTTACAGCTGTGGCGACATTCTTGAACTCACCATCATAGGCACCGGCATTCATAAAGGCCGCGCCTCCTATAGTGCCTGGAATTCCACTTGCGAATTCATAGCCGGCAAGGCCGGCGTCTCTCGCCGCCTCCGCAACCTGTTTGTTGGTTGCCCCCGCTTGAGCAAGGATCTTCGTGCCTTCAATTTCTATTTGCGCATAGTTTTCGACAAAGACGAGGACGAGGCCTTCAAGTCCCTCATCTGACACGAGCAGGTTTGAGCCCTTTCCGATAACGTGCCAGGGCTGGTTAACTCCCTCGGCAATCTGAATGGCATCCCGAATGTCATCTATGGTGGTGGGGAAGACCACCGCGTCAACAGGGCCGCCAACCTTGAAGGTCGTATGCTTGCTCATTGGTTCATAGAATCGCACCTGCTTTTCGTCGAAGCGTTCGGCAAGAGCGGCTTGGAAGTTCGAAAGTTTCATACGTTCCTTTCAAATATAGAGATCTCGAGCTCCATTATGGCACTGAGACAAGGGGATACCTGCTTGGGTACCGTTTTTGCAGAGGATGCACATCATATCCAGCACGCACCTGTCTGTGCAGGCCGTGAAGCGATTAGTAGCTATGCTTTGCTGGGGGATTTATAGAAAGCCATGAGGACAATGGAAATAAGACAGAAGATAGCTACACAGACAAGCATGTTCTGGTAGCCAACAAGTCCCGGTTGGGCAGCTATGAGGCCGACAAGTATCGCGGGTGCAATAGTAGTGCCCATCTGCCTGATGAGTGCTATGGTCGCGATTGCGGAACTTGCTTCTGCATCGTTCGTGTTCTCGAGAATCATATAGTTGGTCGGAGCTCCCATAGCAAACCCCATACCCATGCCCACAATAGCCAGACCAATCACAAGCAGAAAAGGATGCGCAAGAGGAGCTGCGACAAAGGCGAGGAAGAAGTAGCCTGCCGCCTCAATCGAGAGACCCGCGACAAGAACTGGCTTTGGCCCGAACCTATCGATGAGCTTGCCTCCGATCATGGGGCCGAGAATCGCAAAGATGCCAATAGTCATCATGTAGTAGCCACCGGACCCCGTCTCGAGCCCCATGACATATTCTGCAAACTGAGGAATGAGCACCATGCTGATAATGCAGCAACCAATGAAGAAGGAAACGAGCATGGTGATGCAAATGGGTTTGACAGAAAAGTATTCAAGGTGGAACACGGGGTCTTGAGCCTTGCGTTCCACCAGATAAAAGGCAAATGCCGACGCGATCGCAATGGCAAGGGGGTCAAGAGCGGCCGGCGTTGCAAGGGATGCGCCGATATTGAAGAAATCCAGGCCCTTGATGCCTAAGAGCAGCGCAAGGACAAAGACGACGAAGATGAT
>CADBRF010000208.1 GCA_902796975.1 uncultured Coriobacteriaceae bacterium | reverse complement strand
GTTGCCCGGCAAGTTGGGCGGTGCGATGTCGAAAGCTTGCCGGGCGGCAGAACGCTGGATCAGGCAAGACCTACAGACTTCCGAAAAGGAAGAGGACGTCGGGTTGTTCCACTGACAAGAGATAGGAGAAACCGCTATGACGGAGATTGTGACGAGGAACTACGAGAACTTTTTCCATGGGGGCGATTGGGTTCATCAACTCGGTTTCTGTGCTCCCGATTGGAAGCAATTCATGCTTGAGCACCACAGGCTGTTTGGTTCTGGTCCTTACTTCTACACGACCAATACCTTCGGTAAGCTCCTCTACCATGGCGAAGAAGTCAACTGCTCGGGGCTGGAATTTCGTGCGAGCTACGGCGCCTGGGGAAGCCATTCCATCGAGGTCGTCGAACAAAATGACTGGTCCGTGCCAACCATGTTCACGGAGCTCAACGAGGAAGGAGTTCCGGGGCTCAACCACATCCACATGTTCGTCGAAAGTCTCGAAGAAGCGCAGGATGCTTGCGATTTTCTGAAAATTCCCGTTATCACGGTTGGTTACCCGGACTTGGAGAACGCCCTCGAGAAGGCGCGTGCAACTGGGGCCGATGAAGCTGCCGTGCGTGCAAATGCAGATAAGCCCTCGTTTATGGTAGCCGATTTCCGTAAGCAAGTGGGGTATGCAGTCCAGTTCATCACGCCATCTGCGAAACGTCTGCACGATGCCATCATCGGCGTCAAGGCCAGATGGGATGGATCCGAAGACCATATGTTCATCAAGCTTGGCTAACGCATTCTTAATAAATCAATGAGTTCGAGACACCGTTCCGCGCTCATGACATCGAGGACGCGGTATCTCACGATTTGTGAAGGAGAGATCGCATGTCAATAGAAGGAAAAGTTCAGGTTGTAACAGGCGGCACGTCGGGCATGGGTCTCGCCAATGCCATCGAGCTCGGCAAGTACGGTCCGGTTCTGGTGGGCGGGCGCAACGAAGAGCGTCTTGCCGGCGCAGTGGAACAGATGAAGGCTTCCGGTGTTGACGCCTATGGCAAGACCTGTGACATCTCCGACCGAGCATCGGTTGAGGAATTTGTTGAGTACGCTCGGTCTATCGGGCAGATTGGCGGCGTGGTAAACGCTGCTGGTGTCGACTGGGGCAAAGTTTCAAATGACGCGCTCATCGATATCAATATGGTGGGGGCGGTCAATGTGACCGAGGCGTTCCTGCCCTATATCGACGATGGCGTTATGGTGCACTACTCCTCAATCACCGGATACTTTTTCCAGCCCAGTGCCCAGGACAAAGCTGTTTGGGACAATCCCAATGACCTCAATTTTCGCGAAAACTGGAAGCAGGCTCTCGTGGAGTGCCCCCATCCCTCGCCCGCACCGGGGTTGGGCGATGACTTTATGTACTATGCCGGATCTAAGCGCTTCATCATGTATTACACCATGGCAAATGCAAAACGCTTTGGCGCCAAGAACGCGCGCATTTTCTCGATTGCCCCTGGCTCGTTCGATACGCCGATGCTCCGCGGAGGCGTCGGCTATTCCGAATCGACGGCAAAGGGGACAGCATTCGGGCGCTTTGGGAAACCCGAAGAAATGGCATGCTTGATTGCTCAGCTCATGGGGCCCGGCCATGATTATCTGACGGGTTGCGACATCGTCCACGATGGTGGCAAACTCGCAATGTCCCTGGTCAAGCAACTCTAAAACTTGCGCTGTAACAGAGGGGTTTTTCGCCCTTGCTCGTGTGCGCTGCTCCGTTTCGGGGCAGCGCACTTTTTATACTCTGGCGGGTGTCTCGCTTGTGAAAGAGCCTCAAGTCTTACATAGAGGTCGCCAACAGATATCTTCGACATTTAAGGGAGATTTCAGCTATGCCTTGTATTCTCATGGCAACGAAACGAAATGGGCCTGTGCAGCAGGCACGTGAGATTGAGAGGTATCGGCATGGCACATTTGTCATATAGCGGTAAGCCTTCGCTCAGAGGGACAATCGTGGCGATTCTTGTGGTTATCGCCCTTGTGGTTTCCGGCGTGACCGTGCTTGCGCTTACAGGATGCTCAAGTGGCGAAAGCCAGAGCCAAAGCGCAAGTCAGCCAATGTCGCAACCGCCGTCGGGGGAGGCTCCAGGAGGTATGCCAGGTGGAGGTGCCAACACGCAGACGTTTGACTACACCGGCACCTACGAGGGCGTACTCGTGGCAGATGGGGAAGAGGTCACCTCTTCTGACGAAACGGCAGAAGCGACTGCTTCCGATCAGAATGCCGCCTTGACAGAAAACGGCGGCTCGCTCACTATTACCAACGACACGCTCACGAAAAGCGGCGACGATACAAACGGCGACAACTGCAATTTCTACGGTGTCAACTCGATTCTGACCGCAGTGGGTGAGGACTCCGTGGCGACAGTATCCAACAGCTCGCTTTCTGCTTCGAGCGAAGGCAGCAACGGCATCTTTGCAACTGATAACGCCACCGTCTACGCAAGCAATTCGAGCATCAGCACCACCGCAGGCAACTCGCGCGGGCTCGATGCAACCTATGGCGGCACCATCATCGCCAATGCCATGGGCATCGAAACCCAGGGCGACCACTGCGCCGCAACAGCGACCGACCGCGGAGGTGGCAATGTGAGCGTGACCAACTCCACGCTTGCCACCAACGGAAGCGGCTCTCCGATTGCCTACTCGACAGGCGATATCGAACTCTCCAACGTGACGGGCACTGCCACGGGAAGCCAGCTCGTGGGCATGGAGGGTCTCAATACGGTCCTCATCAGCGATTCCACCCTGACCTCTTCCAACACCTCGACCACGGGCTCGGATCCTGTTGCCAATGGCATCATCATCTATCAGTCAACTTCGGGCGATGCCGAGGCAACGACGGGCGAAACGGCAACCTTTAAGGCTTCAGACTCGACGCTTTCGAGCGCCATCGAAAGCGGCACGATGTTCTATCTCACCAACACGAGCGCCAATGTGGTCCTGGAGAATACCGATCTCGATTTCGACAGCGATGCGGCGGACCTGCTCATGGCAGTGGGTAACGACTCCAACAACTGGGGAAACGCTGGCAGCAACGGAGCTACAGTCAC
>CADBRF010000207.1 GCA_902796975.1 uncultured Coriobacteriaceae bacterium | reverse complement strand
TTTCCCGCGCCGTTGCGGCCGAAGAAGGCAACAGCCTCGCCCTCTTTGATCTCGAAGGAGAGGTTCTTGGCGGCGTCAACATCGCCTAGGAACTGCCCCTTGCGCTTGATACCGAAGATGCCCAGAAAACGGCCCCGGTCGTTCTTGTAGAGGTGGTAGGTCTTGGTCACGTTCTCGAAACGGATCATGACCTTGTCGCTGATGGAGGTCTTCTTCAGGCTCTGGTCGCTAGAGGGCATCGGCGACCTCCTTGTTGGTCGCGCGGTACACGAACACGGAGATGACCAGCGTGATGACGAAGACCAGCACGAAGCAGAGGACGAATTTCGTGTCGTTCCAGAACCAGACCTTGTCGACGAAGGCGTCGCGGAAAGACCTGATGAAGAATGTCACGGGGTTGAGCAGGAGGCAATCCTGGATGAAGGTGTTCTTGATGCTCGCCACGTCGAAGAGCACGCCCGAGAGCCAGAAGAGCGGCGTGGAGATGGTCTTGATGAGATTGGCGAAGTCCTTGCTCATGGCCGAGAGCATAGATAGGCCGAGCGCGGCTATATCCCAGAATATGAACATCAGTAAGAGCAAGATGGGAACTTGCAGTAAATAGAGGTCAAGCGGCATGCCGCATATGAAATAGATGACGAAAAGCACCGCCTCGAGCATGAGCTGGATGATGAAAGTGCCGCCTGAGACGATTGTGGGAATGCAGCAGATGGGGAACTTTATCTTGTTCACCAAATAGGGGTATTGGTGCAGCGAGTCTGAACCCTTGTTGAGCATGTCCTGCATAAAGAACCAGGGCATAAGACCTGCGCAAAGCCAGAGGATGTAGGGAGGCGCGGTCGGGTCGCTGCTGCCCTGACGCATGCCGATTTCCAGTGCGAACCAGAAGCAGAAGATGTACATGCCCGGCTTGATGAAGAACCAAGACCAGCCCAGTGCGGCGCCGCGCGATTGTTTGACCAGCTCAAAGACGGAGAGTCTGGCAACCTGCTTGCGCCAGCCAAAGTTGTCTTTGAGAATTTCGCCAAAAGTCTTTAACACGTTTGTACTCCGATGGCCGTTATTGACCTGCGTATTCTAAACCGCCAAGCAAAATATTATAACCTGCATGTGCAGACGGGTCTATTTGGGCATTTGCGGCTCTCGGCGGATGCTCTGCCAACCCAGCCGAGCTGCCGCGCACGCTCAGGGAAATGCATGCCTCCGCCTGTGCTATTCTTGCAGGATGGTTGTCCGGCTACTGCTCTTGAACGGAAAGGACACGACGTGAACATAGCCCTCATTTTCGCTGGCGGAACGGGCCAGCGTATGAACTCGAAGACACGTCCCAAGCAGTTTCTCGAGCTTCATGGAAAACCCATCATCATCTACACCATAGAGGCCTTTGAACGCCATCCCCGCATCGATGGCATCGTCATCGCCTGCCTGGAGCCATGGATTCCATACCTTCAAAACCTGCTCAAGCGCTTTGGCATCACCAAGGTGAGCGCCATTGTGCCGGGCGGTGCGAACGGGCAGGAGTCCATTTACAACGGCCTCGCGAAAGCCTCCGAGCTCTATCCGAGCGAGAGTGTCGTGCTCGTGCACGATGGCGTGCGCCCTCTCGTCAATGGGGAGACAATCAGCGCTTGCATCAACAAGACGCTCGAGGCGGGCAGCGCCATCACGGTGGTCCCCGCCATCGAGACCGTTGTGCGCACCGAGGACGGCGTCATTACAGAGATTATCGACCGCCATACCTGCTCCATGGCCCGCGCGCCCCAGGCTTTCATCCTGGGTGAGCTTGTTGCGGCTCATGAGCAGGCAAAGGCGGAGGGTCTGGACGACTTTATCGATTCCGCCAGCCTCATGCGTCATTACGGGCACCCGCTGCACGTGGTCGAGGGCACGCCCGAGAACATTAAGATCACCACTCCCTCCGATTTCTACGAGTTCCGCGCGCTCGTTGACGCGCTTGAGGATTCACAGATTTTCGGTATCGATTAGGAGAGCTGGAGGAGAGAGCCATGTACGATATGCGAGCTGAGCTCATCGAGCTTGCCCAGAGTCCCGAAGTCGATTGGGCCCGTCTGGCGGGAAAGAGAGTACTGGTCACAGGGGCAACAGGCCTCGTGGGTGGCCAGTGCGTGCGAGCTTTGCTGGAACGCAACCGCTTGGCTGGCGATGATATCCAGGTCATCGCGCTCGTGCGCAATCTGGAAAAGGCACAGAATTTCTTTGATGGCTACGGCTCCGATGACGGCCTCGAGTTCTGCGTGTCCGATCTCCTGGAATTCAAGGATTTCTCCCTGCCCTGCGATTTCATCATACATGCGGGCTGTCCCACGGCATCGGCCTTCTTCATGAACCATCCGGTCGAGACGGCAGCTACGGTCGTCGATGGCACGCGCAATATGCTTGAACTGGCCAAACAGGCTCAAGTGGAATCTTTCGTCTACGTCTCCAGCATGGAAGTTTACGGCAACGGAAATGCCACCCCGGGCACCGAGCACAAATTGGGCGAACCCGATGTGGGCTACGTGAACCCGCTCTCCATGCGGAGCTGCTATCCCGAAGGCAAGCGCATGGCAGAGTTCTTTACCGCCGCCTATGCGCACGAACATGGCGTGCATGCCAAGAGCGCCCGCCTTGCCCAGACCTTTGGCCCGGGCATCCCCAAGACCGATGGCCGCGTCTTTGCCCAGT
>CADBRF010000206.1 GCA_902796975.1 uncultured Coriobacteriaceae bacterium | reverse complement strand
TGAAGCGTGCGTTGTGGGTTCTTCCGGAGAGACGCTACCCACTCAGCTGAATTCCCCTATCGGCATCACGGGAAACGTCCCCATGCTCACAACCGCGCATTTCACCAATACGGTGACTCAGCATCTCGAGTCAATGGGCTGCACCATCGTCACGCCTCCGCTAGAACGCATCGCCGGCGAACGTGATTTCCTCACGCCGGCCGTAGAGTATTTTCATGAGCAGGGAATCGGCACGGCTATCTGTATGCTGCCCTTCGGCTGCTTGGGAGGCCATGCCTATGGTCGCGGACAGCTGCGGAGACTGCGCAATCTCTATCCAGATGTGAATCTCACCATTCTCGATTACGATCCGAGCGCTTCAGATATTAATCTCGTAAATCGCATCGAACTCGTCGTTCAGGAGGCGCGGGAGAGCTCCCGTAGGCAAAGCTAAGCACGATTGGCTCGTGGAAAGAGAATCATGGCGAGAATCCAGGAGAGCAGCACCATACCGGCACCGCCAAGCATGACCAACCTGAAACCTGCGACATCAGCGACAGCTCCCCAAATGAAAGCGCCAGAGCCAACGCCAAGGTCATTGGCAAGGTAGAAGAGAGCATTTGCGGCACCCCACCTCTCTGGTGGGGTGTTTTTTATGGCAATGGAGTTGAGAAGTGGGTTTGCAATACCCATGGCAAGCCCATGAAACGCGCCTGAGACGATAAGCATGAGAGGATTTAGGGCTACATATGCCATGATGAACATGGTTACGCCGAATGCCGTTGAAAATAGGTAAAGCTTTCGCGGACTCACTCGGTCGAAGAAGCTGCCGCCTGCGAATCGCACAAGCGTCATGGAAATGGCGGCAACAACGAAGAAGTAACTGATATTGGCGTAGTGAAGACCCTGTGCATAGAGCGCCATGAAACTCATGGGGACGGAGTAGCCCAGGGATACCACAACCATGGGAATCGCTCCGACAAGTGCCCGCTTCTCGAAAACGGCTGAGAGACCAGAGTAACGAGGGGATTGTCCCTTCGGTTCATCGGGCCTTCCTGGTTCTTCACCACCTCGCGCGAGTCTCTCCCACCTCATGCGGCAGGCAGAGGTTTCCGGCAATCGTTCGGGATGATGTTCATATGTGCACAGAGATATGAGCACCGTGAGTATTGTCACCACAACGCCTGCACCCACGAAAAGGCTTTCGGCATAAGGGAAAGAGGAAAGCGTGATGCCCAGCGCTGGCCCCACGACTAAGCCGAGAGACTGCCCTAAGCTGTAATAACCAATTCCCTCGCCCATCCTATCTTTAGGGAGGACATCGGCCGCGGCTGTTGGAGCCGCCGTGGTGACAAGGGAGAAACCTATTCCCTGAAAGGCGCGAAGCCCCAGCTGGGGGCCAACGCCTGGAAGCAGGCAGGCGCCATAGGTTCCCACCAACAGCAGGACTGCACCTACAAGCATAATGAGCTTTCTCCCCTTGCGATCGATAAAGCCCCCGGCAATAACGCGTGTTATGCCCGCAACAAAGGAAAAGACCAGGATGAGCAGGCCCGCATAGGCGGTTGGGCCGCCAAGCCGGTCAATATAGAGAGGCGTGCCATTGTTAAGCGATTGCACGGTGATGGATGCCAGTAGAGAGATGCAGAGAATTATGGAGAAGTCACGTGTCCAGAGACGCGATTTGCCCTTATTGCTATGGTCGATGCTCAACTCCACACTCCAACATCTGATCTCAAGTCCATCATATGTCCTTTCCCCCTACAAGCCGAAATCCAGTCCGGCATTCCCGCATAGCCTCTGCTTAACTTGCAGCAGATAGCTCATGGATCGGGCGTTATGCGTGCGTCCAACCGCATCGACGATGCCGGTAATCGTAAGAGGATTAAGGTATCCCAGTTCAACGAGGTAATCGAATTCATTCGTCCGGTCGTGGCAAGCAAGCTCGCAGCAGAACCACTCGAGATGGCCTGATACATCATCGCGCATTGTCTGCTCATAGCCAGATTTCATGCCTTTAGGGTGCAGCAGCCGCTGGAGAGTAAGACAGAGCCGTCCGTAATCGTCATGCATTTGGACAATGGACTTGTCACACCAGCGCACAAGAAATTTCACGTTGAAAACCTGTCGTCTGAAAGCACCCCGCACGGCTTCCAGCCCGAGCGCCGTGGGAGCTGGGAAAAGCGTGGTGACAGATGTCTTGCCGGATGGCTGCTTCTCGACATGAACGAGATTGATCTGCCGGGGTGGCGCATACAGACCCATTCCGCTCGGACCCACTTCCTTGAGCGTATCGGGAATGGTCAGGCAATCGATATCGCCAATGCTGAAGAACGTACGCGGCGCGATAGAAGTGGCTTGAACAGGAATCTGGACATCCGTGCATCCACCAAGGAAGAGAATCACTTGGGCGCTTGTACGCTTAGGAGTATCCCATGCGCAAAGCAAGCGGTTCTGCACGAAATAACGGGGGTTCTCCGGATCGACGGTTATATCAATCTGGGTTGTTCCCACATAGAGAGGGTCAGCGTGAGAAGTGTATTGCGCGTAGGGATCGGAATATATAACGCTTCTAACGCGTTCCTTCATCTGCTCATGCTCGGCCCGCGAAGGAATCGCACTTCTTCCCAATTCTGTCAAAGAGGCTGGAATATGCAACTTGCGGACAAGAGTTCCCGTAAAGGCGTTCTGCCCAATGGAGACGAGTGTTGTTGGCAGGTTAACCTGCGCAAGCTTCTGGCAGCAGTCAAAGGCGCTTGGCCCGATGGAACGCAAGCCTTCCGGAAATCTAACGCTTTCGAGTTCCTTAAGAGATGCGCATGCTCTTCTACTCACAGCAATGGTGCCGTCCGGGACCTCAATTGACTTCAAGGACTTATCGATTGCCTCTGCAAGAACCATGCCGGAAGATTTCCGAATATAGAGGATGCCATCGACAATGCGAACAGACTCGTTGTCCGCATCAACGGAAAGCTTGGGCCGCATTCCTGATTCGCACCCGTCACTCAAAGGCGTTCCGTCGAATGCCCGTTTTCCGATGGTGCTCACCTGAGAAGGTATGAGAAGCTCTCCAAGAGAGGCGCAGCCTTCAAAGGCGTTGCGTTCGATTGATATAAGGTTTTCATCGAGAATTACCTGGCTGAGCTTGGTTGCGTATCTGAAAGCCTGCTGCCCGATAGAGATCACACGAGGCGGCAGAGCAAGTGCCCTCAAGCCAGTTCTCGCGAAGGCTCGTTCTCCAATCTTTTCTACATCAGGGCTAAGGGTAATTTCCTCAAGCTCCTCGCAGTAGGCAAAGGCATCATCGTCGATGAATCTGCATCCTTCCAGCACCTCGTACGAGCGCGCGTTCACAAGGCAGGCAATCAGATGCAAGCCGTCGGCGCTATAAAGGCAAATGCCATCGGATTTGAGCCATGGATTTGCAGAGTCGACAATGAGAGATTCGAATCGATTACATGCAGCCCGAGGGAACTCAAGACGTCTCGTATTCTTGCCAATAATCAGCTCACGCAACTGCAATCCGGTGAAAAAGCTGGAGGGGATTTCCTCGACAGAACCGGGCAGTTGCAAGACTTCTACCGAATAGCAGCCATCGAGAAAATTGCTGTTCAAATGAGGGACTTCCCCGGAAATATAGAGTTCACGGAGGTGTGAGCACCCCGAAAAAGCTCTTGAACCCACTGCGCGAAGAGAGCTGGGGCAGAAGACAG
>CADBRF010000205.1 GCA_902796975.1 uncultured Coriobacteriaceae bacterium | reverse complement strand
CGGCGAGATTCGCGAGTACGAGGTTGGCCCACGTGCCCAGCTTATGCCCGACGTTGACGACATGACTCATGTCGAGCGTGGCCAGCAGCTCACGCGCGGTCCTATCAACCCGCACGACCTGCTCCGCCTCACCGACATCAACACGACCTTGCTCTACATCATCGAGCAGGTTCAGGAAGTCTATAAGTCTCAGGGCGTCGATATCAACGATAAGCACATCGAGGTCATTGCTCGCCAGATGCTCCGCAAGGTGACGGTCACCAACCCGGGCGACTCCAGCTTCCTGCCCGGCGCACAGGTCAACCGTTACGATCTCGAGGAAGAGGCTCAAAAGATCACCCTCGAGGGCGGCGAGCCTCCTGTCGCTATGCCGCTGCTCCTTGGCATCACCAAGGCATCGCTGGCGACGGAATCCTTCCTCTCCGCTGCATCCTTCCAGGAGACCACCAAGGTTCTCACCGATGCAGCTATCGAAGGTAAGGTCGACCACCTGCGCGGCCTCAAGGAGAACGTCATCATCGGCAAGCCGATTCCTGCTGGTACGGGCCTCAAGCGCTACCAGAACCTGCAACTCACCTACAAGGGCGAGCGCATCGACCGCGAGAACGTCAGCGAAGACCGTCTGCCCGACTGGGCTCCCGAGGAGCTCAAGCAGACCGAGAGCCTGCTCCCGCAGCCGCAGGAGTGGACGATGGGCGGGGAGGAGTACCTCGGCGGTGTGCCGGGCGACATGTCCTCCTACCTCGGCATGGGCTACCTGGGTGGCAAGTCGCATATGCTGCCGCCTGAGGTTGCCAAGCTCTACCTCTACGACGACCTCGGAGTCAGCCAGCGCTGGGCCAACAAGTTCAGCGAGGCGGGCATCGAAACCGTGGGCGACCTGGTTGGCAAGACCGAGGACGAACTCTTCCGCATCGAGGGCATCGGCGTCAAGGCCATTGAAGAGCTGCGCGCCGGTCTCGAGGAGCGCGACCTGCTCTATATCCTTGACGAGGCAAACGACAACGCTGAGCCGGGTGCGGCAGAGCTGCTCGAGATGCTCTGGTCTCCTGAAGATGCCATGTATCTCGGCAACGACGTGCCCAAGTCCTACAGCGCCGACCCAGACGACCTCATCGGGGCTCCCTCTTCGAGGCGCCCGTCTTCCGATGATGCCATGCTCGACCAGCTCCTGGGGAGCTTCGACAGTGGCGAGTTCAGCGCCGATCCCGACGATGATAGCATCTTCGGTGGTGCAGTCGACGACTTTGATGACGAGGAATAAGCGCTAGCTGATCCATGCACTTCATGCGCCCGGCATGCCTCTCGGTGTGCCGGGCGTTTTGCATGAGCGCAAGGCGTGCAAAAAACGTTCGTAAAATCTCGATAATAATTCAGGAAGCTGTTGGAAAAAGTTCAAAAAAGAGCGGAAAAGATATGGTTTTTGACTTCAATACACCCAGTTCGGAGCTGGTGTTCCGTTCACCCGCTAAGTATGGATACGCCCGGGTGCGTGGTGTTTGACAGCCCAGTACTTGGGGAGTAACGTAGCGATTCGCGTCTTCCGGGGTTCCGGAAGTGCTATGGAACGCTGTGCTCGGTGTCAGGTTTCGCCTGCTCCGGCATTTCGATGCGATCAGACGAAGCCTGACAGCAGAGAGTTTCATATGTAGAGGGTCGGCAATATCATAAAGGAGATTCAATTGCCTACTATTAACCAGTTGGTCCGCAAGGGCCGCAAGAAGGCGCATGAGAAGTCCAAGTCTCCTGCGCTGAAGGGCAACCCCCAGAAGCGTGGCGTTTGCACGCGCGTCTACACGGCAACCCCTAAGAAGCCTAACTCGGCTCTTCGTAAGGTCGCTCGTGTCCGTCTCGTCAACGGCATGGAGGTTACGGCTTACATCCCCGGCATTGGCCACAACCTGCAGGAGCACTCCATGGTGCTCATCCGCGGCGGCCGTGTGAAGGACCTCCCAGGTGTTCGTTACAAGATCATCCGTGGCGCTCTCGATACTGCACCTGTTGCAGACCGTGCACAGGCACGCAGCCGCTATGGTGCTAAGAAGCCGAAGAACTAAGTCTGGAGGAGAAGCATAGATGCCTCGTCGTAATGCTGCTATCCGTCGTGAGGTCATGCCGGATGCTGTCTACAACAATCGCCTTGTCACGCAGCTGATCAACAAGATCATGCTCGATGGCAAGAAGTCCATCGCTGAGTCCATCGTGTACGGTGCGTTCAACATCGTGCAGGAGAAGACGGGCGAGGATCCCCTGTCCGTGTTCAAGAAGGCCATGGACAACGTCAAGCCCACCATCGAGGTCAAGCCCAAGCGCGTCGGTGGTGCAACCTACCAGGTTCCCACCGAGGTCGCTCCCCGCAGGTCCACTGCTCTTGGCATCCGCTGGATTGTCAAGTATTCCCGCGAGCGCAAAGAGCGCAGCATGGCAGAGCGCCTCGCAGCGGAGATTCTCGATGCCTCCAATGGCCAGGGCGCCTCTGTCAAGAAGCGTGAGGATGTCTACAAGATGGCCGAGTCCAACCGTGCGTTCTCGCATTATCGCTGGTAAGGGGACCGCATCTAATGGCTAAGAAAAACAACCTGAAGGTCACCCGTAACATCGGCATCATGGCCCACATCGATGCCGGTAAGACCACGACCACCGAGCGTATCCTCTACTACACCGGCAAGACCCACAAGATCGGTGAGGTTCATGACGGTGCTGCCACCATGGACTGGATGGTTCAGGAGCAGGAGCGTGGCGTAACCATTACGTCTGCAGCAACCACCTGCTACTGGAAGAAGGATGGCGAGACCTACCGCATCCAGATCATCGACACCCCAGGCCACGTCGACTTCACCTCTGAGGTCGAGCGTTCCCTCCGTGTTCTCGATGGTGCTGTCGCCGTCTTCGATGGCGTTGCAGGTGTCCAGCCCCAGTCCGAGACCGTCTGGCGTCAGGCTACCAAGTACAACGTCCCCCGCATCGCCTTCATCAACAAGTACGACCGTGTTGGTGCAGACTTCATGCATGCTATCCAGACCATGAAGGACCGTCTGGGTGCTAACGCTGTTGCCGCTCAGCTCCCCATGGGCGCTGAGGACCAGTTCTGGGGCGTTATCGACCTCGTCACCATGACCGCATGGGACTTCAAGGCCGACGACAAGGGCATGACCTATCCCGAGCCCATGGACGCAATCCCCGAGGAGTTCGTCGAGCAGGCAGAGGAGCTCCGCAACACGCTTCTCGACGCCGCCGCAGATTACGACGACGACCTCATGGAGAAGGTCCTCATGGAGGAGGAAATCCCCGTCGATCAGCTCAAGGCTGCTCTCCGCACGGGTGTCCTCGCCAACGAGCTCAACCTCGTCTTCGTGGGTTCCGCCTACAAGAACAAGGGTGTCCAGGAGCTCCTCGACGCTGTTGTCGACTACCTCCCCAGCCCGCTCGATATTCCGCCTGTCGAGGGCACCAACCCCGACACCGGCGAGACCGAGACCCGCGCTGCAGATAACAAGGAGCCCTTCTCTGCTCTGGCATTCAAGATCATGACCGACCCTTATGTCGGCAAGCTCACCTATCTCCGCGTGTACTCCGGCCGTCTCGAGTCCGGCTCCTACGCTTACAACGCCGTCAGCGGCAAGCGTGAGCGCATCGGCCGTCTCCTCGAGATGAACGCCAACCAGCAGATTGACATCGACGCCTGCTCCACGGGCGACATCGTCGCTGTTGTCGGTATGAAGAACACCACCACGGGCGAGACCCTGTGCGACGAAGAGCATCCCATCGTGCTCGAGTCCATGGACTTCCCGGATCCTGTTATCGACATTGCCATCGAGCCCAAGACCAAGGCTGAGCAGGATAAGCTCTCCGTCGGCCTGCAGAAGCTCGCTGAAGAAGACCCGACCTTCCGCGTCCACACGGATGAGGAGACCGGCCAGACCATCATCGCTGGCATGGGCGAGCTTCACCTCGAGATCATTGTCGACCGCCTGACTCGCGAGTTCCACGTCGAGGCAAACGTTGGCAAGCCGCGCGTTGCCTACCGCGAAAAGCCGGGCCACGAGGCTCTCAATGTTCAGGGCAAGTTCGTGCGCCAGTCCGGTGGCCGTGGCCAGTACGGCGATGCAGTCATCAACATGTTCCCGGGCGAGCCTGGCACTGGCTTCACCTTCGAGAACAAGATCGTTGGCGGTGCAATCCCCAAGGAGTACATCCCCAGTGTCGAGAAGGGCATCGAGGAAGCACTTCAGACGGGCGTCGTCGCCGGCTACCCCGTTCTCGACGTTCATGTCGAGCTCATCGATGGCTCTTACCACGACGTCGACTCTTCGGAAGCCGCATTCAAGGTTGCTGGCTCCATGGCAATCAAGGCTGCTCTCCGCAAGTCCGACCCGATTCTCCTCGAGCCGATGGAGTCTGTGGAAGTCGAAACCCCGCAGGAGTACATGGGCGATGTCATGGGCAACCTCAGCTCTCGCCGTGGCCAGATTCAGGGCCAGGAAGAGCGTGGCAATGCCATCGCTATTAAGGCACTCGTCCCGCTGTCTGAGATGTTCGGTTATGCTACCGATCTCCGCTCCGCAACGCAGGGTCGTGCTTCCTACACCATGCAGTTCGATTCCTACCAGCCCGTTCCCAAGAACGTGGCCGAGGAGATTGTCAAGAAGGCCGGCGGCAGCGCCAACTAGCGCGGGCACGCTTTTATATCTGGAGGTTTGAGTCAAAGTGGCAAGCAATAAGATTCGCATTCGCCTGAAGGGCTACGATCACGAGATCGTTGACCAGTCGACGAAGCTCATCGTTGACACCGCAGCTGCAACGGGCGCCCGCATCAGCGGCCCCATTCCGCTGCCCACCGAGCGTAGCGTCTACACGGTCATCCGTTCGCCGCACGTCAACAAGGATTCTCGCGAGCAGTTCGAGATGCGCACGCACAAGCGCCTCATCGACATCCTCGACCCCACGCCGAGCACTGTCGATTCGCTGATGCGCCTCGACCTTCCGGCGGGTGTTGACGTCGAGATCAAGGGCTAAGCTCCCTTAGGGTCAAAGCGTTCGCAATATGAACAAGCCCCATCTTCCTTCGGGAAGGTGGGGCTTCTTGCTGCGGGGATACCAGCCAAAGGCCGCAGGGGAAATGGCTTGCATACAAATAATCTGTTTTCGGGAATTGTGTACGTGCGGTTCGTCCCAATATGCAGAAGTAGAGTAGAAACAGCCCGCTTTCAGAAATTGTGCACGAGCGAATTCCCTCGCAGAGAAGAGGGGAGTGCGGGACGAAATGCCCTCCTGTTTTACTGAGTTCGAGGGTGGGATACGCCCGGGGGCGTGTCCTTTGGCGAAATGCTTAAAAAAAATTCTACCGTTCGAGTTCGAGTTGATGTACTATAGCACGGCTGTGCCTTGACGGGTGCAGTGTGTCAACAGCGCCCCCGAGCATGAATCGGGCAGAGGGGTAAAGCTGAAAGCTTGCGAACCGCTGAGAGAAACGAAGGGTTTCCGCCTCAAGTTCGCCTGAAGGTTAGGTTGGTTTAATGGTCAATACGATTCTTGGCCGTAAGCTGGGTATGACTCAGGTCTGGGGAGAGGACGACAACATCATCCCCGTCACAGTCATCCAAGCTGGCCCCTGCGTTATCTCGCAGGTCAAGACCACCGAAACTGACGGCTACGAAGCCGTCCAGATCGGTTTCGGCGACATCAAGGAGAAG
This sequence comes from uncultured Coriobacteriaceae bacterium, assembly GCA_902796975.1. Classification (GTDB taxonomy): domain Bacteria; phylum Actinomycetota; class Coriobacteriia; order Coriobacteriales; family QAMH01; genus CADBRF01. The sequence goes on along the minus strand of CADBRF010000205.1, from coordinate 775 downwards.
AAGGTCAACAAGCCTATGGCTGGCCATTTCGCAAAGGCGGGTGTCGCTCCGATGCGCTACCTCCGCGAAGTGCGCGTCGAGAATGCTTCCGAGCATTCCGTCGGCGAAGTCATCTCCATCGATTCGTTCGAAGAGGTCGAAAAGGTTGATGTCACTGGCATCAGCAAAGGCAAGGGCTTCGCAGGCGTTATCAAGCGCCATGGTTTCGGCGGCGGCCCTGCTGCTCATGGTCACCACTTCCATCGTGCTCCAGGTTCCATCGGCATGTGCGCTTATCCCGCTCGTGTCTGGAAGGGCATGCGCCTTCCTGGTCACATGGGCACCGACCGTGTAACTGTCCGCAATCTCACTGTCGTTCGCATTGATGCCGAGCAGAACATCATTCTCGTCAAGGGTGCTGTTCCCGGTGGCCGCGGTGCGCTCGTTCAGGTCCGCAAAGCCTAAGGAGGAACGGATCAATGACTACTCTCAAGATCACCGACTCCATGGGCAAGGATGCCGGTACCATCGAGGTCTCCGATTTCGTCTTCGGAATTGAGCCCAGCGTTCCGGTTGTCCATCAGGTAGTTCGTGCACAGCTTTCCTGGCTGCATCAGGGCACGCATGACTCCAAGACTCGCGGCATGGTCAGCGGCGGTGGCCGCAAGCCGTTCAAGCAGAAGGGCACCGGCCGCGCCCGTCAGGGTTCGATCCGTGCTCCTCAGATGACCGGCGGTGGCATCGTCCACGGTCCGCAGCCCCGCGACTACGCACAGCGCACCCCCAAGAAGATGAT
>CADBRF010000204.1 GCA_902796975.1 uncultured Coriobacteriaceae bacterium | reverse complement strand
TCAAGCGGGAGCTCCTCGAAGCTGTACTCGAACTCCGCCCCCTCCATGGCAAGTTCATGAACCGAAGACGCAAGCTCAGCGCACAGACGCTTGGCAGCCTCATGCCGCACCGAAGCAAGCTCTCTCGCCCGTTTCTCGAGCTGGGCTTGGGTGGTATCTCTCGCCTCTTTGAGACGGTGGATCCTCTCGGGACCTTCCTCAACTGCGTCAAGCGCCTCTTTTGCCTGCTCCCAAGTTTCAAAGACCTGATCCATGCTCGGACCGAACCGACGTTTGAGGCCGGAAAGCGCGTCAAGACGATCGAGCGTTTCCTGAAGGCGGAATGAGTTATGGTCGATGCCATCAGCGTAATCGCGCAGGTCACGGGCGATATCGGAAAGATCGGCACTGGCTGAATCGAGACGGTTTGCGATCTCGTCAAGTTCCCCGTCTATGCCACTCTCGCGCGAGAGCTGCATTTGGGCGTCTGCAAGCGCATCGAGCGCTGCTCCGTCACGTTGTAAAGCCCCGAGAGCACCACTCACCGCCTGCGCTAGCTGCTCGGCATGCTGCAAGCGCGGCAGGTCTTCTTCAAGCCTCTCCTCCTCGCCTTCCTGAGGGTCCACTTTCTCGATTTCGGAGACGGTAAAGCGCATGAATTCGAGCTCGCGAGCAGATGAATCCCGCTCTTCCTGAGCAGACGTATACGCCGCATCCGCCTTGCGGTAGGCATCCAGCGCCTCACGATAGGCATCGAGAGCGGGGGCAATCTCTGCCGCCCAACCATCGAGGTAGGAAAGCTGCGATGCCGCATCCAGCAGCTGCACCTGCTCATGCTGGCCATGGATACGCAAGCCACTTGTTGCCTGCGCCAGCTCGCCCACGCTAGCAAGAGACCCGTTAATGGAGCATCGAGAGCGACCTTTTGAGGAGACGCGTCTGCTGATGACGAGCTCATCCTCCCCCGTGACGAAACGGCCTTCGACCTGCGCCTCCGGGCTTCCTTCACGCACGACATCTGCATTCGCACGCCTACCGCTCACCAAGGAGAGCGCCGAGAGCAAGGCGGTCTTGCCTGCGCCCGTCTCGCCGGTGAGGACCGTAAGACCCGGAGAGAATTCTATTGCCGCCTCTTCGATGAGGGCTATATTACGTACATGAAGTTCATCCAGCATGCGATGCTCCCGAGAGTGGAATCAGCTGAAAAAGACCTTTGAGACGTTGGTGAAGAAGTCCCCGCCTCCACGAGCGAAGATGACTTCGCGATTTCCCTTCTTGACCTCAATATGCACCGGAGAGATGCCCGTAAGTGACATTCCATCGATAAATGCCGTGGCATCCTCCGCGCTGCGGTCTTCCACGTCGAGCTCGAGGACATCAGAGGGAGCAAGCACGAGCGCCCGCGTGTTGAGCGAGTGGGGTGCGACCGGAACAACGGAGAGGCCACCGTACCCCGGCGAAAGAATAGACCCGCCACATGAAAGCGCATAAGCGGTGGAGCCGGTTGCCGTTGCAGCCACAATGCCATCAGCATTGAGCGTCGCGATGTGGATTCCGTTGACAGCGTAGGAGAACCGCACTACATGGCCGCTGCTGCCACGGGTGAAAGCAAGTTCGTTGAGAGCGCTTACCTCGGTCTTTTCTCCGCTCTCGTCCAAGATGACAGCATCGAGCGTGGCACGGCGCTCGAAGACGAGGTCGCCGGAGAGCGCGTCGACGATGAGTTCCACTTCGTCGCGATCGGGGTTTCCAGAGAGAAAGCCAAGGGTGCCATAGTTGAAACCGAGCATGGGAATGGCGGCAAAGTCGACCAGGTGCACGGCGCCGAGGAAGGTCCCATCTCCGCCAAAGGGCACGACAATGGAAATCTCGTCAAGCGGGACAATGGGAACCTGCTTGCGCTCGGGAGGTTGGACTACAGCATCCAGACCAGCCGCGGTAAGGCGCGCAGCAAGCAGCCTGACTGACGCCATAACCTCTGGCTGATCACTTGGGACCAGCAGAACTTTCGTCGAATACATCAAAGCCTCCCATGCGCCCTTGCGACGACTTCTTGAATTATCTCCGCGCTCACGCGCACGTCTAGATTATCCCCCTTGGCAAAGCGAACGAGGAACTCAATATTCCCAGCCGGACCCTTGATAGGCGATACGTCGAGTTCCTGCGCCATAAGCCCATAGTCCGCAAACGCCTCGATGCAATCCTCGATGCAGTGGGCGTGAACGGAAGAGTCACGCACGACCCCGCCCTCCTCTACATCATCGCGCGCCGCCTCGAACTGTGGCTTGATAAGAGTCACGAGCTGGCCATGCCCGTTCAAGAGGCTGGCGATATCATGCGCGACCGTCTTGAGCGAAATAAAGGAGAGGTCAGCGACGGCGAGGTCGAAGGGAGCCCCAACCGCCGTAGAATCAATACCGTGCAAATTGGTACGCTCGAAAAGAGTCACCCGCGGGTCTTGCCTGAGCCTCCAGTCAAACTGGCCATAGCCTACGTCAATGGCCGCAACATGGGCAGCGCCGTGAGCGAGCAGACAATCGGTGAAACCCCCACTCGAGCAGCCCAAATCGGCGCAAGAAGCACCTTCGGCACTGAAATCGAAGGATTCAAAGGCGCGCTGGAGCTTCTCTCCTCCCCTGCTCACAAACCTGCTAC
>CADBRF010000203.1 GCA_902796975.1 uncultured Coriobacteriaceae bacterium | reverse complement strand
TCATATCCTTCTCCAATTAGCATCAATAAGGATGGTTTCGAAGGGTGGGGCCACGCCGTTTTCGACGCAGCCCCACATGAACGTGACACCTGTTCGATAAAGCCTATGACTCGCTTGTGCTCGCTTTTGCCTCTACAGGAAGCTGCTCGGGTTCCGGCTTCTTCAGGTTGCGGCCAGGGAGCAGGAGGTTGAGGATAACCGCAGAGAATGCCGTGCCGGGAACACCGCACAGGAGCGTGGAGACCCAGAAGGGGAACTGGGCAAGAGCGCCAGAGACGGAGTTGAATCCAATGCCGATGGCGAGGGCGACAGCCAGGATGGTCTGGGTTCGATCGCTGAGCTCGCTCTCCATGATGATCTTCATACCACTGCAGAGAATAGTGCCGAACATCATGAGGATTGCGCCGCCGAAGACCGGGTTGGGAACGATGGAGAAGATGGCAGCGAACTTAGGGCAGAGGCCCATGATGAGCAGGATGACACCAGCAGCGGTGACGGCAAAGCGAGAGTACACACGGGTGACGCCCATGAGGCCGATGTTCGCGGAGCTGGAAATGGTCGGGACCGTGTTGAAGCAGCAGGCAAAAACGCTCGTGACTGCCTGGGTGATAACGGTGCGCTTGGTCTCCTGAGCAGTAGCGATGCGATTCTCGGCAACCGTGGTAGTTGCAGAGGTCGTACCGAGAATCTCGACAACGCCACAAGTGGCGACAAGTGTCATGATGAGACAGCCATCAATTGGGAAGGAGATGCCCCAGTGCAGAGGCTCGGGGACGCCAAACCAGGCGGCATCGTTCACAGGGGTGAAGTCGACCATGCCCATTGCCACGCAGATGATAAAACCGATAATCATACCGATAAGAGGTGCGGCACCGGAGATGAAGCCTTTTCCAAGCACGCTTAGCAACAAAGTGATGAGGAAGGTAATTCCGGCGAGGCCGAGGAAAAGCGGATCGCCGAAGTTGGCGACACCGCTACCACCGGCAGCATTGGAAATAGCATTGCCGATGAGGCCAGTTCCAAGAACCATCAGAACGGCACCAGAAACAAACGGCGGGAAAATGACCTTCAGCCAATCTGAGAAGAAGCCAAAGACTATGCCGCAGGCAATTGCGGCGAAGATACATGCACCCATATATCCGCCGAAGCCAGACTGCGGAATGATGAGCAGGGCAGGCGAGATGAACACGAAGCTGCCAACGAAGCCCATGGGGATGCGAGCGCCCAGAGGGCCGACGCCGTAGGACTGAATAATCGTGCAGACGCCGCAGACGAACAGGGCACTTGCGATGAGCAGGCCCGTTTCCGCCGGACCGAGGCCAAGACCACCGGCGATGAGAATCGGGGCAGGCAGCGTCGAGAACATGAAAATGAGCGCATGCTGCAAGCCAAATGCCACGAGTTCGCCAGGAGCGGGCACTTCATTCATGCCGTAGCCGCGCTTCGGCTTCACCTTTTTCGTTTCATTTTCTTTCATGACTGTTTCCTCCTTGCGGGTCGCGCCTTTCGGCGCGACCCCTCTTTTATCAAACCCGCAAGACTTACCTGGCGAGCTTCAATGCTTTTGTTATGCAACGACCGGGACTTTGAAAAACTGCAGCTCGGGGATGGCCTTGTCCTTCTCGGTGATATCCACTTCGATTGACTGCGTGCAGTAGCCGTCCTTCTCCAGGGTCAGCGTGTAGACACCCGGGTTGATCTTCTCCATGAAGAAATCGCCCAGTTCGTCGGTCTCCACCTGCTTCACCGTTGCGCCCTCGGCATCGGCAAGCGTTGCAGTAGCTCCGATAACGACTTCATCTGCATCGATATCCACGACCGTTGCCGCGACGAAGCGCTTGGGCATGTTCAGATAGTAGACGCGAGGCCTGGTGCCGCACTGAGGCTTGAGAACCTCCGCCTGGGCAATCTCCTCGGCAAAGTCTTCCTCATCTCCAAAACGGAGCGCACCCGTGCAGCAGGCGTCAACGCAGCGCGGGACATCCCAGCCGTCGTCCAGAAGATGAGCGCAGCCCGTGCACTTCTGGGGAATCTCGAGCTCGCCGTTCCAGTAAATCTCGCCATAGGGGCATGCCTTGAGGATGTCGCGATTGCCCTTCGCCTTCTCGGGGTCGATGATCACGAGGCCGTCCTCACGGACCTTGACGCTGCC
>CADBRF010000202.1 GCA_902796975.1 uncultured Coriobacteriaceae bacterium | reverse complement strand
GCGAGGCGTACGAAATTCATAGACGCGAGCAACGGCATGTGCAGAAGCTCCGCGAGGCAGAAATTGAGGCAAAATACCGCCCTGAAACCCTGGCTCTCGGCGAGTCACGCGTTCGTATCGAGCGGTTGAAATCCCTCATAGACGAGCTCCATGGCTGATATCCAAATCCGCCCGCGCGCGCAGCTCGATATCGAGAGCATCTACCTGCACATTTCAATCGTTCTTGATTCGCCGCTCACAGCCAATCGCCTTATCGATACAATCTACAGTTCCATCGAGAGACTGGGAGATTTTCCTGAACTTGGCGAGCGTTTCACGCATGAAGGGCTGGAAAACAGCTATCGGAGAATCCTTGTAAACCAGTACTGGGTGTACTACACCTTTAATCCGAGTGCCGACGAGGTCGCCATTTGGCGCATCTTCCACACATCCCGCGATATAGACGACTACGCGATAACCGACCTGTAGCAGCTGGTGGTACCGCAGCAAAACGCCGCCGGAACCGGGCAGTTCCAGCGGCGCTTTCAAGCTCTTTTATGCGACGCGACTATTTAATGATGTCGCAGCCCATGTAGGGGCGGAGGGCCTCGGGAACCGTGATGGTGCCATCGGCGTTCTGGTAGTTCTCGAGAACCGCTGCCATGGTGCGGCCAACAGCAAGGCCGCTGCCATTGAGCGTGTGGGCGAAGCGCTTGCGGCCTTCTTCGTCAACATACTTGATGTTGGCACGACGGGCCTGGAAATCTCCGCAGTTGGAGCAGGAGCTGATCTCCTTGTAGTTGTTGTAGCTGGGCAGCCACACCTCCAGATCGTAGGTCTGACGTGCGGAGAACCCGATATCGCCCGTGCAGAGGTTGATTACACGGTAGGGCAGCTCGAGCTTCTGGAGAATGTCCTCAGCACAACGCGTCATATCCTCGAGCTCGTCATCGGAGTTCTCGGGCGTGGCAAAGCGGACCATCTCGACCTTGGAGAACTGGTGCACGCGGATGATGCCACGGGTGTCGCGGCCAGCGCTGCCAGCCTCCTCGCGGAAGCAGGGAGTGAAGGCGCAGTAGCGCAGGGGCAGATCCTTGCCGTCGAGGACCTCGCCACGGTGCAGGTTGGTGAGCTGGACTTCAGCCGTGGGAATGAGGTACATGCCATCGGTGGTCTTGAAGAGGTCGTCCTCGAACTTGGGGAGCTGGCCGGTGCCGATGAGGGTGTCCTTGCAGGCGAGCGCGGGAACCCACCACTCAATCATGCCCTTGGAAGTGTGGGTGTCGAGCATGAACTCGATAAGAGCGCGCTCAAGACGAGCGCCCTTGCCGCGCAGCGCATAGAAGCGGCTCTCGGCAATCTTGACGCCACGGTCGAAATCGATGATGTTCAGATCGGGGCCGAGGTCCCAATGGGCCTTGTAATCGAAGTCGAACTCGCGCGGGGTGCCCCAGCGGCGCACCTCGGGGTTATCGTTCTCGTCATCGCCAATGGGGCAGTTCTCGCCCGGGATGTTGGGGATGGAGTAGGTGAGCTTCTTGAGCCCTTCCTCCGTCTCCGCGAGCTTGGCGTCCAGCTCGGAAATCTGGTTGCCCACCTCCCGCATCTCGGCCTTTGCCTTTTCGGCGGCTTCCTTCTCGCCTGCCTTCATCATGGCGCCGATTTCCTTGGATGCGGCATTGCGCTTTGCCTTGAGTGCCTCGGACTGGCCAATAAGCTCACGGCGCTCAGCGTCGAGCCTCTCGAACGCGTCGTAATCCCATGAAGCGTGGCGGTGCTTCACGGCGGCGCGCACGATATCGGGATTCTCACGAATAAATTTCAGGTCGAGCATACTGCCTCCATACAGACTTCGTTCATGTAGCGCCGTCAGTATACCGCGCCCGGCCAGATGCTTGCCGCATCTCTACTGGTTTGCGGTACTATTCAATCAGTCACAAGAGAAAGGACCGAGAATTGATCGACCAGTTCTTCGATAAATTTGGCAATACGGGTGGCGTGCTTCTGATAATTGGCATTGGCATCCTGTTTTTCCTCATCGTCGCCTTCATCCTCGAGCGTCAGACGCGCAAGAAGTTCCCCGAGCGCCCCAAGTCTGCAGATGATGAAGACTTTTTTGATTTCGACGATGACGATAACTAGGTCTCTATCGGCCTCTATACTAGGAATCGACCGGTTC
>CADBRF010000201.1 GCA_902796975.1 uncultured Coriobacteriaceae bacterium | reverse complement strand
TTGAACTGGTTACAAGAATAGGGGGGAATCCTGAAAAGCCCCTGAACTGGGAAAGCCATTCATGGCAATCCAACAAAGCAGGGCATTTTGCCTTGAGCACATGTTCTCGGTGGATTGGCAATTAGAAACTGATTCGAAAACTCCGCAAGCGTACAATGACGCTTGCAAGTACATGCAATCTGGAAAGGCGGCTTTTCGTGGTGAAAATAGATTCCATTACTATGACCGATATTGCCCATGCTGACGCTTCCTTCCTTGCCGACCCCGCCCGCCGCATCGCCAAGAACGCGGTGACTTCGCAGGGCGTTCGCAAGGTCGCTAAGGTGCCCGAGGCAGCAGCACGCATCACAAGCGTCTTCGATATCGAGGTCAAGCAGGGCAAACGCACAGACCAAAAGCGGTCTGGCCGCTGCTGGATGTTCGCGGCGCTCAACACCATGCGCATTCGCACCATCAAGAAATTCAATCTCGACACCTTTGAGTTCTCGCAGGCTTACCCCCTCTTCTTCGACAAGATGGAGAAGGCAAACTGGTTCTTCCAGAACATTCTCGATACGCTTGATGAGCCACTTGATGGAAGGCTCGTCGCCTTCTTGCTCCAAGACCCCGTTGGCGATGGTGGCCAGTGGGATATGTTCAAGGCGCTCGTCAAGAAATATGGCGTCGTGCCCAAGGAGGCCATGCCCGAGACGGCGTGCAGCCAAAACACCTACGAGATGGATTCCTATCTCACCCGCTATCTGCGAGCCTGCGCTCGTGATTTGCGTGAAGCCTATGCAAAAGGTACGGATATCGTCACCCTCAAGGCGGAGTGCAGGAAGATGCTCGTCAATGTGCAGCATCTGCTGACAACCTGCCTGGGTTGCCCGCCGCGGGAATTCGATGTGCGCCTGCGCGACAAGGATGACAAGCTCGTCCTCTCCGGGCATTTCACCCCGCAGGAGTTCTTCGAGAAGACGGTGGGAATGAACCTCGACGATTACATCTCCATCATCTCCGCGCCGACGGCGGACAAGCCCTTCAACCATGTTTACACGGTTGACCGGCTGGGCAATGTAGTTGAGGCGGGCGGCGTTCGCTACCTCAACCTCGAACCGGAAGAACTCAAGCGCCTTGCCATTGCCCAGCTCAAAGACGGCTTGCCCGTCTGGTTTGGCTGCGATGTCGACCAAAGCTACCTGCAAAACGATGGCATTATGGACATGGCTTCTGTGGATATCGACGGGCTTTTCGGAATCCCGGTTATGACCTCTCTCGATAAGGCCGCGCGCCTGGACTATGGCGAATCCGTCATGACCCACGCCATGACCATCGAGGGTGTCAACTTGGACGCGGCGGGCAAACCCACTCTCTGGAAAGTGGAGAACAGCTGGGGCAAAGACCACGCCAAAGACGGCTTCGACGCCATGACCGACGCCTGGTTTGACGAGTATGTCTATCAGGTCGTGGTGGATAAGAAATACCTCACAGCCGCCCAGCGCAAGGTATTCGAGACCGAAGAGCCCACGGTGCTCGCTCCCTGGGACCCGCTGGGGGCGCTTGCGGATTAGTCAGGGCCTACTTGAAACGAGATACGAGTCGTCTAGCACGCCCCCGCCTGCATACCCGAACAGCAGAAACCCTCCCATCTCCACATACAGGAGAGGGAGGGTTTTCCTATTCGTTGATATGTGCCTCAGCTCTAGAGCTGGCGGCGGAGGGAGGGACCAGAGAAGGTGAAGGTACGAAGCAAGTGGAAGGCGCCTGAACCGCCTTGGGCATGCTCCTCCTTCTCATCTTCTTCCTCTTCGATCTCTTCGAAGGCTAGACGGCGGTCGAGACGCTGACGGTAAACCTGGTTGAGCGATTCCGCCTCGATGAAGATGGCGGAGCACTCTGGGAAATCGTCCACGAGCTCTGCCTCGAGTCGGTCAATAGCTTGGAGGATGTCGCCCTCGTCAAGCTCGTCGTCAAAGGTCACATCGAGGTTGAGGACGAGGTCGTTCGGGCCCATGTACATGGAGAGGACGCGGCCGCACTTGATGACGGCGGGGTCTTCTTCCACGATATAGACCACGTTCTCGATATCTTCCGGTGTCAGGCCCTCGCCGATGAGGAGGCTTGTCGTCTCGCGTACGAGAACGATGGCAAACGAGGCCATGAGGGCACCGATGAGGATGGACGCGATGGAGTCGAAGGCGGGGTTGTTGAAAGCAACCGAGAGCGCGATGCCTGCGAAGGCGAAGACCATGCCGAGCACCGCAGCCGTGTCCTCGAGTAGAACCGTGAAACTTGTGGGCGACTTGGAATCGCGGATGTATTCCGAGATGCTCATGTCCTCACGGTGGCGGTTGACATCGCGCAGGGCGATGGTGAGCGAGACACCTTCGATGGCGACGCCAATTGCCAGAACGATGTAGGCGATGAGCGGGTCTCCCAGCTCTTTGCCGCCTTCCATGAGCGAGGTTACGCCCTCGAAAATGGTGAAGCCACCGCCGAAGAAGAGAATAACGACGGAGACGATGAAGGTGTAGAAGTAGACCGCGCGGCCATAGCCAAAGGGGTGCTCGAGGTCTGGCGGCTTGTTAGAGCCGCGCTGCCCAACCAGCATGAGCGAATCGTTGATGGCATCGACAAGGGAGTGAATGCCCTCTGAGAGCATGGCCATAGAACCCGTGAAAGCGGCGGCAATGAACTTGACGATGGCAACGATGACGCCCGCGCAGATGGCGGCGACAACGGTGAGATTGTGCTTGATTTTTTCTTTCGGCGTGAGCTCGACCTTGCGCTGGCGTTTCAGGCGCTGCTTGAACGCGATGGACGAGGTGTCCGTGACGTTTTCATCGACGGTGTCATCGTCAACATCTGGATCGCCATGAAGCCAAACTACCTCTTCTTCCTCGGGCGCCTCTTGGTGCTCTTCGAGGGGAATGCGAGATACGTCTTCGCCATGTGAGTGGATGCTTGAACTCTGATTGCTTGGAGGATCGGCCGGAGGCTCTCCTGCCTCAACAGCCGTTTCTGATTGCCCGGCGGTTGCTGATGCACCACCGGAAGTGCGTATGTGATAACCCGATCTGTCGCTTGACCTACTACAGTCTCCGTCTGACATGAGTGCCTCTCTCTTATGC
>CADBRF010000200.1 GCA_902796975.1 uncultured Coriobacteriaceae bacterium | reverse complement strand
CGCTTGGGGTAGATCTCGGAGGTCGCGGCATCGTAGACGAACTCATTGGGAACCTCGCGCGAGAGCGAGACCACGATGGAATCGTCAGCGTTGAGCACGAGCGTAGCATGGGGAGCGTCCTTGAGGCCATTCAGGATATTCTCCCGCGTGTGCATGACCTCGCCATAGCGGTCAAGCTGGTCGCGGAAGACGTTAGTGACCACGATGACATCCGGGTCGAGAGCTGCGCACACACGCTTCATGGCTCCTTCGTCGCACTCGATGGCGGCGTATTCGCAGGTGGGCTTGCCCGAAAGAGTCGAGCGGAGCGCAAACTCCGTGGTGATGCCCTGGATGAGGTTGGCACCGCTCCTGTTGTAGAACGCTCGCTTCCCCGCGTTTTCGAGCGCCTGGGCCACGATATGCGTCGAGGTGGTCTTCCCGTTGGTGCCCGTGATGACGATGGTCTTCACGCCCTGGGAGAAGTGGGCGAGACAGGTAGGATCGATTTTGAGAGCGAGTTTGCCCGGCAGCGATGTCCCACCATGTTTGAGCAGGCGGAGTACGTGGTACGTCGCCTTGCAGACCAGCGTCGCGCAAACCCTCCGCACGCCCATGAGAACCCCTATTTCAACTCGTCGAACTCTTCCCGGGTGAAGCCAGTCCCCTCCGGGTCGATGATCTCGTCGTATTCTTCAACATCGCTCTCGGACTCTTCTTCCTGAGAGCCTTCCGCTGCAAGCTCTTCCATGCGCTGCTTCTGATGCTCAAGGAGCTTGGAGATGCGCTCGGAATACTCGGCGTCTTCGATGCCGGCGGCAGCTGCGTCCATGGTGGGTGCATCTTCCCAGAGCTGCTCGAGGCGGTAGAAATCGCGCTGGGCAGGCTGGAAGATATGGACAACGATATTGCCGTAGTCCATAAGGACCCAGGTCATCTCGTCAAGGCCCTCGATGCTGTAGGGCTTGATACCGGCCTCCTTGGTGAGGCACTCTTCCACGTATTCCTGGATTGCGTCCACACGGCGCCGGTTCGCGCCCGTGGCGATAATGAAATAGTCAGTCACATTGAGCAGTTCGCCAACCTCTTGGATGACGATGTCGCTGCCCTTTTTCTCATCGATTGCGCGCGCCGCAATGTTCGCCAGGTCGCGCGAAGTCAGATTTTCAGTCACACTTGCTCCTTATCAGCATGTAAATATCCGTTCACATTATAGGCAGAAGGGCGTGAAAAATATGTGACGGCACGCCCACCAATGCCCCACGCGCTCGCCGCGTAGGAGTCAACGCCGCTAGAGGACGACGTTCGGATCGCCCTGTTTGCTTTTGTCCAGTTTGACATTCGCCTCCACGAGCCCGTTCCAGATGTCGAATGCCGCGGGATGGATGAACCTGCCGCGGTCGATGAGAGACCGCATGGTCTGCTGGTAGGCGTGGAAGTAGAGCGTGGAAAGGTCGACCTTGCCCACCTCGTCACGGAGTTCTTGGATGCCCGCATAGGCCTTCCTGCGAGGCTCGATGATATCGGAGATGAAGATGACCATATCGAGGTCGGACATCTTTATGGCTCCGAGCGTGTGGTTACGAATCGAGCTGATGATGTCGTCCGAGAGCTCGGGAAACTCACGATGAACGGCTTCGGCGCCCGTGAAGGAGTGGAGCACGGGCCAGAGAAACTCAACGTGGTCTGGCGGAGTGATACCCAGCTCCTCCATGCGTGCCGGAAATTCCTCGTCCTTGAGAAGCTTGTCCCAGTCATGGAGAAGGCCGGCAATCTTGGCGTCGAACTCGTTGACCCCGTAGACGTGCGCGAGCTGTGCGGCGAATTCCGAAACCGAATGCACATGCTTGAGGCGCTTGCCCGAGAGACGGTTATCAACGGCTTCCTCGCAGCGCTTATAGAGCTTCTTATCTGGTTTCATAGTCCCTTAAAACCTCTCAGTTTTCATTGCGCAAACCACATAAGCTCGCGTTCATCCCTGCTGGTAGAGTCCGTGCTGAGCAATGTATTCACGCACCGGCTTGCAGATCCACCGGTCTGTTGGCCTGCCCTCGGCAATCATGGCACGCAGCTCCGTGGATGAAATATCCACCTGGGGAACTTCGACATATTTCATATCAAACTTCAGAGAGCTCGCCTCGTGGATTTCTCGCACATGCGAGAAATCATAGCCCGGACGCTGCGTTGCCACCACCGACATGAGGTTCACGAGCTGGTCTGCATATTTCCATTTGACGAGCGTCGCAGCAGAATCCGCCCCCATGATGAAGTAGAAATGGGTCTGCGGGTATTCCGTGGTGAGCTCGCGCATGGTATCAGCCGTGTAGGTGATGCCTGGCCGTTCCACCTCGCACCTGCTAAGCACAAAGTCAGAGACGCCCGCAATGGCGAGCTCAACCATATTGGCCCGGTCTTCTCCACTCGTCACCTTGCGGTCGCGCTTGAAGTTTGGCCTGCCCGTTGGAATGAACATGACTTCATCGAGAGAGAGCTGGTCGGCAACACTTCTGGCGATGGCGAGATGGCCGTTGTGGATGGGGTCGAAGGTGCCACCCATGATGCCGACTCTGCGCACGGCAGAGTTCTCCACCATGTCACTCGGGCCATTCATGAGCTGGGCTGTCTTCTCCCCTATTACACCCGGTTCCTCCGCAAAACGTTCGAGCGCACGCTGCTCTGCTACCTGCCGTTCCACTAAGCGCGAACCTGCCCTGCCCCGCGCACGAGGTACTTGGTGGTGGTGAGCGCCTGAGCGCCCATCGGCCCACGGGCGTGCAGCTTCTGCGTGCTGATGCCGATTTCCGCGCCCAGCCCGAACTGGCCACCGTCGGTGAAGCGCGTGGACGCGTTGGCGTAGACCGTGGAAGCGTCAACCTCGTTGAAGAACTTCTCGATTGAAGGCGCATCATCGCTGATGATGCACTCGGAATGACCGGTGTTGTAGCGGTTGATATGGGCAATCGCCTCGTCCAAGCCAGAAACGCACTTTACGCTCATCTCGAGTTCGAGATACTCCTTGCCCCAATCTTCCTCGGTTGCCGGGACAGCCTCAATCTCCAGCTCCTTGGCAATGGTCAGAGCGTGTTCATCCAGATGCAGCTTGACGCCGTGCTCGGCCAGGGCGCGGAGCACATCCGGCAGGAAGTCATCCGCGACAATCTCATCCACGAGGAGGCTTTCCGCAGCATTGCAGACGCCCGGGCGCTGGGTTTTCGCATTGATGATGATGGGGATGACGTATGCAGGATTTGCCGCTTCGTTGATATAGATATGGCAGTTGCCTGAGCCCGTCTCGATAACCGGAACCTTGGCGTTCTCCACGCAGTGGCGGATGAGACCTGCACCGCCGCGGGGAATGAGCACGTCAACAAGGCCGATGAGGCTCATGAGCTCGTTTGTTGCGTCATGACTCGTATCTTCGATGCTCTGAATGCAGTTTCTCGGGAGCCCAGCACTTGCCGCGGCATCTGCAAGCACGCCGGAGATCGCAAGACAGGAGCGCTGGGCCATGCTGCCACCGCGGAGGATGCAGGCGTTGCCCGTCTTGATGCAGAGCCCAGCTGCATCAGCGGTGACGTTGGGTCGAGCCTCATAGACGATTGCGACAACGCCCAGAGGCACCCGCACTTTGGTAAGCGAAAGGCCGTTGTAGAGACGCCTGCCCTCTACGACCTCACCAAGCACCTCAGGCTGGGCGGCAACTTCCTCGAGCCCCTGCGCCATGCTGGCAACACGAGCCTCGCTGAGCTCAAGACGGTCGAGGAGCGAAGCAGATGTGCCTTTCTCACGTGCTGCCGCCATATCGGCTGCATTGGCTTCGAGAATTTCCTCCGTGTGCGCAAGCAGCGCCGCTGCCATTGCATGCAGTGCCGCAATACGCACATCGGCGTTCACACCAGCCATCTCAGCTACCGCTGCACGCGCTGCTTCGGCTTTTTCACGCGCCTCGCCCATGATGCGTCTCCTTTACTTCAACCTGTTAGTGTTTGGATAAGTATAGAGTGTCTCTGTTACAAGCATGTTCGCGAATCCGCCCGGTGCCGTATTGCGCCGCTAGCGTTCCTCAAACCTCGCGGGCAACTCCCTCTGCAATGGCGTTGATGCGGAGCAGACGGTGGTAGACCGCGCTCTTCGAAAGCGGCGGATTGGCAAGCTCGCCCAGGTCCTTGAGGCTCGTATCGGGATTGCGGAGCCTGAGTAGGGCGATTTCTCGAAGCGAGGCAGGCAGGTCATCGAGCTCGTCGTTCTCGATGAGGATGCGGATGCTCTCTATCTGCTTGAGGGCAGCTTCGGATGCCTTGTTCTGGTTGGCAATTTCGGCGTTGACGCGGCGGTTGGTATCATTGCGCACCGATTTGATGACCCGTGCACTCTCCATGACAAGCGCGCTCTTCTGAGCGCCCACGAACACGAGGAAGCTGATGATGTGTTCGGCGCCTTTGAGATAGATAGTGTAGGTGTTGTGGCGACGGATGGAACGCGCGTCGATATCATGACGCTTCATCAACTCGACCACATCGCGTGCGAGTGATTCGGAAGCAGTGGTCAGCTCGAAATGAAAGTCCCCATGCGGATCGGCGATGTAGCCACCCACGAGAAACATACCGCGCAAATACGCCGCCGCGCAGCACTTCTTTGCCACGAGCTTCTGGGGGACGCCGCCCATGAAGCCCTCATCGCCCAGCATCCCCAAGTCGTGCAGCGCTTCGGAGAGCGCGAGCTGGCCAGGTACGGTGATGAGATAGTTATGCGTTCTGTGGAGGACGTTGCGCCGGACCGTGAGCTCGGTTTCAAGACCGTAGACGTCGTGGAGCATCCGGATTGCCACGCGTGCGACGGAGGCGATTTCTGTAGCGATCTCCAGCCTCGTCCGGCCACCGCCCGAGAGCCCAATCGTGCCCTGGGTGCGCACGATTGCCGCAAGCTCTGCCTTGTCGCAATCAGGGCATGTTGGCTCGACGCGAGCGAGCTCCTCCCTTACTTCCGCTGTGAATGACAAATCCGCAATACCTCCGCAAACGCCTTCTCCAGTGACTCGCGACTATGCCAGGTGGGCCGCTCAGGATCCACGAGGTCTCGAACCAGAGGACGGACGCCAAGCGCCTGGATTTTGGTGAGCAGTTCCTCGTTCACCTCGACATGACGGATTGTCCCCTCGCGACGGCCGCGGGTGAGGTACTGGGCATCCGAATAATCCTCGACCTTGGGAAACATGCCTGTGGCCATGGGCGAGGACTCGTCATTGCGATGGATGAGGGCAATGTCGAGCAGGTCGCGCATGCCGTGGCGCACCACCGCGTTGACGTGGTCGTAGCAGTTCATGCCCCAGGTCTCGCCCTGCATGTCTGCCAGCGAGCAGACAAACACCGTGGAGGCAGGGTCATCTTCCCTGCTACGAGCCTCGGCAATGGCATCCGTTACACCGGGAACCAACAGGTTGGGAATAATAGAGGTGAAGAGCGACCCTGGCCCCAAGACGATGAGGTTGGCCTCGCGAATCGCCTTGAGCGCGGGAGGATAGGCCTCGGCATCCACAGGAGCAAGAGTGACATAGCGCATGTGCTCTGGCGCATCGCAGATGCGCGCCTGACCTTG
>CADBRF010000199.1 GCA_902796975.1 uncultured Coriobacteriaceae bacterium | reverse complement strand
CCTTCTTCTACTTCGCGACCGACCAGTGGCGCAGCGATGAAATCGACACCCAGGACCTGGTCTCTCCGCTCCATGAGCCGCGCTACCGCCACTCCGGCGACTACAACATCCTCGCCGCCCGCATGGGATGGCTTCCCGCCTATCCGACCTTCAACCAGAGCGGCCAGGCGATTGTCGATGGCGCCCGCGCGGCAGGAGCGACGGATGATGCCTCCATCAGGAGCTGGCTCGTCGACCAGCTTAAAGAGGAGAACGTCCACTTCGCCTATGCAGACCCGGATGCTCCCGAGAACTTCCCACGCACGCTCACGGTATGGCGCGCCAACCTCATCACATCGTCTGCCAAGGGCAACGAGTACTTCATGAAGTACCTCCTCGGCACCAAGAACGGGCTGTTCGAGGAAGAGGAGTGCGCTGTCGCACCGAAAGAAATCACGATGCCCGAGCAGGGCGCAACGGGCAAGCTCGACCTCCTCGTCGACCTCGATTTCCGCATGGCGGGAACGCCCCTTTATTCGGATGTGATCCTTCCCACCGCAACCTGGTACGAGAAGGCAGATATCTCTTCCACGGATATGCACCCCTTTATCCACCCCTTCTCCGAGGCGGTGGAGCCGGGTTGGGAGTCCAAGCCCGACTGGGACATCTTCCGCACGCTCGCAGGCGCTGTGACCAAGGTGGCAAAAGATGCTGACTTGGCCCCGCTCGACGATATCGTGGCGGTTCCCCTCCAGCATGACTCTGCTGACGAAATCGCCCAGGCCCGTGGCGAGGTGCACGATTGGCTGCACGGCGATGGCGAGGCAGTTCCCGGAAAGACCATGCCCAACCTCGTTCATGTGGTCCGCGATTACGCCAAGACCTACGACAAATGGGTCGCCCTCGGCCCCAACGTGCGCGATAACGGCCTTGCCAACAAGGGCTTTGGCTGGGACGAGAAGGAAGAGTACGAGGCGATTGGCAAGCGCAACGGGCTCGTGGACGATAAGAGTCTCATCTCCTACGGCCTCCCCTCGATTGAGAACACGGTGCAGGCTATTGACGCCGTCCTCGAGATGTCCTCCACATCGAATGGCCATGTTGCCGTGAAATCGTTCGAAGCGCTCGAAAAGAAGAGCGGCCTCGACAATCTGGCAGATCTCGCGCGTGGGCGTGAGGATACCCGCATCACCTATGCAGATACTCAGGTGCGCCCGCAGAAGATCGTGACGACGCCCGCCTTCACGGGGTCCAACACGAACCGCCGCTACACGCCCTTCACCATGAGCATCGAGGAGAAGCTACCCTTCCGCACGGTCACAGGGCGTCAGGAGTTCTACCTCGACCACGAGATGATGCGCGAGTGGGGCGAGCAGCTGGCAACCTACAAGCCAATCCTCGACTACATGCCCTTGAAGAAGCCACACGACTCGAAGGGCCAGCGCGAAATCGTGCTCAAGTACCTCACGCCGCACAACAAATGGTCTACGCACAGCATGTATTTCGACAGCCAGCAGCTGCTGACCTTGTTCCGAGGTGGCCAGAGCGTCTGGATGAACGAGGAAGACGCCGCCGCCATCGGGGTGAAGGATAACGACTGGATTGAGGTCTTCAACCGCAATGGCGTCGTCGCCAGCCGTGTTGTCGTAAGCTCCCGTATGCCTCGCGGCTCCATGTACATGCATCACGCGCAGGATCGCCATATCAACGTCCCCGCGAGCAAGCTCGCAGGAACGCGTGGTGGCACGCATAATTCCCCTACGCATATCCATGTGAAGCCCACCCATATGATTGGCGGTTATGGCCAACTCTCCTATGGGTTCAACTACTACGGAACAACGGGTAACCAGCGCGACCTGCTAGTTGTCGTGCGCAAGATGGAGGAGGTCGATTGGCTTGAGGATTAGAGCTCAAATCTCCATGGTGATGAACCTCGACAAGTGCCTGGGATGTCACACCTGCTCGGTGACCTGCAAGAACGCCTGGACCAACCGCAAGGGCACCGAATACATGTACTTCAACAACGTCGAAACCCGACCTGGCACAGGCTTTCCTGCAAACTGGGAAGACCAGGACAAGTGGAAGGGCGGCTGGAAGCTCGACGGCGATAAGCTCAAGCTTCGCACTGGTGGTGTTATCGCCCGTGCGCTCAAGATCTTCCATAACCCCGAGCAGCCCACAGTCGACGATTATTTCGAGCCGTGGACCTACGATTACGAGACGCTCATCAACGCCGGCCATAAGAACCATCAGCCCGTGGCACGCCCGCTATCGCTCATCTCCGGCGAGCGCATGGAGATCACCAATGGCCCCAACTGGGATGACGACCTCGCCGATACCGAGGGCCATGCCCGCCAGGACCTCAACCTCAAGAAGGCCGCAGAGGCGACGGGCACCAAGATCAAGATGGACATGGACGACCTGTTCATGAAATATCTGCCCCGCACCTGCAACCACTGCCTGAACCCCGCATGCGTTGCCGCTTGCCCGTCTGGGGCAATCTATAAGCGCGAGGAGGATGGCGTCGTCCTCATCTCGCAAGACCAGTGCCGCGGCTGGCGCGCTTGCGTCCCGGCATGCCCCTACAAGAAAGTCTTCTATAACTGGGAGTCCAACAAGAGCGAGAAGTGCACCTTCTGCTATCCGCGTCTGGAAAGCGGCATGCCCACCATCTGTTCGGATACCTGCGT
>CADBRF010000198.1 GCA_902796975.1 uncultured Coriobacteriaceae bacterium | reverse complement strand
CCACCATGCCCTTATCGCGAAGCTCGCGGTGGAAGGTAATGGCAAACCGGTGCGCTTCATCGCGCACGTGTTTGATGAGGTAGAGAGAGGGGCTGCCACTGGGAAGCACGACCGGTCCTTCGTCGTCCCAGGGCACGTAGAGCTCCTCGTCCTTCTTTGCCAGGCCGGCCATGGGGATGTCGAGGCCGAGGGCTGAAAGCTCATTTTCGGCTGCCGTGAGCTGCGGCTTGCCACCGTCAAGCACGAGAAGGTCGGGGCGGCTGCCAAAGCGCTCGTCTTCCATGCGCTCGGGTGCATACCGGCGTCGAAGAACTTCGCTCATCATGGCGAAGTCGTTCGCCTCGCCATAGGTCTGACGAATCTTGAACCTTCGGTATTGGGATTTGTCCGGCTTACCCGCCGTGAAGACCACCATGGAAGCCACGGAATAGTTACCGTGGATCGTGGAGATATCGAAACACTCGATACGCATGGGAGGGTCAGGCAGGGCGAGAGCGCTTTCCAGCTGCATGAGGGCGAGGTCTATGCGTTCTTCGTCGTAGCGGGTGCGCACCTTGAATCGCATGAGAGCGTGCTTGGCGTTAATCTCCGCCATCTGGAGCAGGTCATGCTTCTCTCCGCGTTGAGCAACCGTCACGTGCACGTGGGCCCCATGAGGGGAATTCAGGCGCTGGGTGAGCCAGGCTTCGAAGGGACGCACTGTCTCTTCGGGCAGGTCTTCGGCAATGACCACTTCATGCGGGATTTCGGCTGTGGAATCGTAATAGCGGCTCAGGAACTGACCCACGAGGTCGGACGTGGGCACATCGAGACCCTTGTCGAGGATGAAATCGTTGCTGACGATGATGCGTCCCTCGCGCACCACGAAGACATGAGCTGCGGAGATGGTCTCCTCGCGGTAGAAACCGACGACATCCATATCGAGCGGGCGGCTGAGCACGGCCTTCTGCTTCTCGCGAAGGGCGTTGATTGCCTCAAGGCGGTCGCGAAGGCGGGCGGCGCGCTCGAAATCGAGGTCTGCCGCCGCTTCCTGCATCTGTTCGGTGAGCTCGTTCACGAACTCCTCGCGATGCCCCGTGAGAAACCGTTCCACTCGCTTGATCATGGGAGCGTAGTCTTCTGGCGTGATAGCGCCGCAGCACGGGCCCGTTCCCTTGCCGATGTGATAGTCGAAGCAGGCTTTATCCTCGCGTGTGGCATGCCCGCCATTGGCAAGTTTGCGGGAGAGCTTGCGGTATTCTTCGCAGCCAGCGCGGCAGATGGGCACAATTTGGCGGAGCGTGTCCACCGTTCTACGTGCTGCGCGGGCATCGGTATAGGGGCCATAGTAGCGGGTGCCCTTGCGGTGCTTCTCACGCGTGGTTTTGATGGCTGGATAGGGAGCGTCTTCGTTGATGGCGATGTAGGGGTAGCTCTTGTTATCGCGGTAATCCACGTTGAAGGGCGGATGGTACTGCTGGATGAGGTTCTTCTCGAGCACGAGCGATTCGGTTTCGTTGTGCACGACGATGTAGTCGAAGGTCGCCACCTGCGACATCATGAGCGGAATCTTCTCGCGTTCGTCCTGCCCGGTCACGTACTGTGTCATGCGGCTGCGCAGGTTGATTGCCTTGCCCACATAGAGAATCTCGCCCTTGGCGTTTTTCCACAGGTAGCAGCCGGGTTCCTCGGGAACGCTCTTCAGCTGTTCGCGGATATCGGGCAGGTCAGTGCTCTGCATTGCCCGGACTCTCGTTTTCCTGCGCTATGGCGGAGGTATCCCCCGAATCTGCAGCCTTGCCTTCTTCGGTCGAATCTCCCCCAGCAGGGTCATCGCCCTTGGCAAAAGTCCTGCTCACAATGCCGAAGAGGCCGAGTTTTTTCACCACGAAAGCGCTCGCCACAATGAGGACGATGAAGACGACATACTTCGTGACACTGCCCAGCTCCCATATCATGAGAGCGCCAACGCTCAAGATGGCGGTCCAGGCGTAGATGAAGAGAACCGCCTTGCGCTGGGAGAATCCCGCCCGCAGAAGACGATGGTGGATATGACCAGCGTCTGCATCGTACACATGCACATGCCCGCGGAGACGGCGCACAATCGCCCCGAACGTATCAATGATGGGAACGAGGGCGATGACAATGGGGACGAGCATGATGGTGACGGAGGAGAAACGGGCGGCACCCAGAAGCGAAACCGTGCCTAGTGCAAGACCGAGCATCATGGAACCCGAATCTCCCATGAAAATGCTCGCCGGATAGAAGTTGTAGATGAGAAAGCCGATGCAGGCGCCCGCAAGCACAATCGCAAGCACTGCAGCGTCGGTGCGATAGAGCGTCAGCACGAGAACAAAGAGCGAGATAGACGCGATGGCAGTGATACCCGCTGCCAGACCGTCGAGACCATCGATGAGGTTGATGATGTTCACGAAGCACACGAGGTAGAGCACGGTGAGTGGATAGGCCCACACCCCGAAAGACACGATTTCAGGCGAGAAGGGCATGTGGAAGCGCATGATGAGCACGCCCGATCCGGCGATGATGCTGGCGGCGGCTATCTGGCCGAGAATCTTGGGCAGGGGTTTGAGCGTCACCACATCGTCGATAACGCCAACGGCGACAATCACCGCGAGGCCGATGAAAACACCAACCATCTGCTCGTTGATATAGCCGGGCGCTGCAAGCGGGCTGTGCCAAACGCCCTGGACGCCAAGCACGGCGTCGAATGCGGCAGCTACGAGCAAGCCAAGGAACATCGCAATGCCGCCCATGCGCGGGATAGGCACCGTGTTCACACGGCGGGGGCCGGGATGGTCCACTATATCGAAGCGTTTTGCGAATTTTCGCACGAAGGGGGTTGCAATCGCCGTCACTGCGAACGCTACAAGAAAATCTATGAGATAGTGAACGGCGGTAATCATGCTGTCCTAGCTCGTCTCCCCCATCTTCCTACGCAGTGCACGAAGGATAGGTGCCGATGACGCGCACCTCGCGGAGTTTGAGGCGGAGGCAATCAAGCGCCACGCGAATATCCGGATCGTCTGCATAGCCATCGATGTCCATGAAAAACATGTAGTCGCCCAGGTCACGCTTGGTGGGACGGGACTGAACCATGGTGAGGTTGACCTGCGCAAAGGCAAACTCGGAGAGAATCATGTTGAGCGTGCCGGGCCGGTCTTCTTTCATGAAGAGCACGATGGAAGTCTTGCCACGACCCGTATGCTCAACATTTTCATGCTGCCCGATGAGCACGAAGCGGGTCTGGCTGTTGAGGTTGTCTTCGATAGCCTCCTCGAAAATCTCGCCACCGTAGATCTGGGCAGCGAGCGGTGAGCCGATAGCCGCAACAGCTGGGTCTTGCGCAGCCTCCTGAACTGCGGCGGCAGTGGAATCGGAGAGGCGGATCTGGCGCCCGGGAAGCTTGGAAGAAATGAACCTGCGGCACTGCCCAATACCCTGGGGGTGAGAGACGATGGCCTTGACATCCTCGATGGAGGCACCAGGTGCACCGATGAGCGCCTGGTGAATGGGAAGGACTGTCTCGCCCAGAATCTCAGCGCGGGAGGAGAAGGCGAACGCATCGAGCGCGGAGGTAACAGACCCTTCGAGCGAATTCTCGATGGGTACAACGCCGTAATCAACCTGGCTGCGGTCCACCGCCTCAAACACTTCCGCCATGGTCTCGCAGGGAAGGCCCTGATAATCGGCGCTCAGGCGACCCTTTGCCACGAAATCCCGCAGCGCAGCATCGCTGAACGTGCCCGCCGGCCCGAGATACGCGTACATAGGCTGATGCGTCACGAGTTATGCCTCCATAGTCAACTGGCAAACAAACATCAAGATATTCTAACAGAACTACAAAGAGCAGCTTAATCGGTCACGCTACGAACACACTTCGGGCAGGGCAGTCCTACCGTTTGCGGCTCCTTCACCCGAATCTGAAAGCGAAAACAGGTCACGGAAAAGCTCTATTCAGCGCACCGCCAGAAATCCGCATCGCGCACAATAAAGCCTTCGGTCTCAAGCTCCACAAGCAATGCCTCAACATCCCCCGCGGATAGCGCCTGCCTCCCTGCTTTCTCTTCTGCGCCAGAAAGGTCTTCTGCAAGCTCTTCTGTGGTGGAAGGAGCTTCGAGAACGCGTCTGAGGAGATATGCGCGCTTCTGGCGATGACTGCCCTCGAAGGCAGACTGCACCGTATGGGCTTTTGCCCGGCGCGATGGGTTGGGGACTGTCCTCTTGAGATAAGCGCCGTAGTCAAGCAAGGCGTAATACCACGTACGCACCTCGCCCGCTTCCGGACAGGTCTCCCCCACCAGCTGGCGTAGGAGCTTGTCGGGCACCTGCTGTGCATCGGGAAAGAGCTCGTGGAGGAACACGGCACGCACGTTGGTTTCGAGATAGATGTCGGGCTCGTCAAAGGCAAAGGCTCGCACCCCCGCCGCCGTGGCAGGCCCCACACCTGGTAGGGAGACGAGCTCATCGTGGTCCTGGGGCACAAGCCCCCCGAATTCGCTAACGATTACTTCTGCCGCTCGCTTCAGGTTGAGGGCCCGGCGGTTATAGCCCATGCCCTGCCATTCTTCGAGCACTGGCCCAAGCGGGGCAGAAGCGAGAGCCTGGAGAGTGGGAAACTTCTCCAACCAGCGCTGCCAGCGCCCATCAACCCTGCTCACCTGGGTCTGTTGGAGCATGACTTCGGAGACAAGCACGGCATAGGGGTCGCGGGTATTGCGCCAAGGCAGATCGCGATAGAGCTCTGCCCCGCGTTCGAGCACGCGCTTCTTGAACGCAATAAGACCCGTGGACGATGCGGCAAGAACATCCTCGCCGTTTTGCTTGCTTGACACTGGTTTCTTCTGGCTTGCACCAGAAGCCTTTACGCCCTGCCGCTTCTCAGACATTCCAGTCCACAAGCTGCCAGCCGCGTCTCATAGCCGTACGTTTGAGCAAGCCATCTGGGTCGGTGACCACAGGATGCTTTGCCAGCTCGAGCATGGGAATATCGCTGAAATGATCGCTGTAGGCACGCTCCAGCTCCCACTGCTTGTAGCCGTAGTGGTCGTTCAAGAACTGGACGAGAAGGCGGAGCTTCTCGCGGCCCTGGGCGGGAACGCCCAGCACACGCCCGGTATAGTGGCCGTCCCGTTCTTCCATGATGGTGGAAACGAGACCATCGAACCCAAGCTCCTGGGCAATGGTCGTGGTGATAGGTTTGAACGAGGCGGAGGCAAGAATGAGTTTGTAGCCCGCTTTCTTGCAGGATTCAATCTCGCGCAGGGCACCTGGACGAATACGTTTGCGGATGCGGCGATAGAAGATATCGAGGATCTCCGCATCGACCTCCTCCACCGTCGGCTCCGTGAGCGCGGAGAAAAGAAGTTCACGAGGGGTGGATTCGACCTGAGGGAGGCGAAGACGGTACTTGGCGCCCCAGGCGGCCATCATGATTGCCTTGTGCACGGGAAGCTCCCGGTGGGCGAGCAAACTCGTGGAGAGAATCAGCGGAGATTCACCATCGATGACCGTGCCATCGAGGTCAAATGCCGCAATCCGTTCCAATCTTCATTCCCCCTTGCAATACTAATTCAAGTTCAGCAAGGCATATTGTACCCGCTTGTGAGAAATGTAGCAGCGAACTTCGCGAAACCGCATAACGGCAACGTGTGGATGCCACGAGAAATTCACATTCCCAGTGCGTTGCCACACTTTTTGCTCTACGCCAAATGAAAAAGACGCGCACCCGCTACATACGGATGCGCGCCCTTGATTACGCCCCGCTTGTCAGAGCGCTTCTCTGGTTGCTAAAAGCTAGCAGATGCCCTGGGCAAGCATTGCCTCGGCGACCTTCTTGAAGCCAGCGATGTTAGCACCGGCAACGTAGTCGCCCTCGACGCCATGCTCGCGAGCAGCATCGTCGGCAGCATGATAGATGTTCTTCATGATGCCCTGGAGCCTCTCGTCAACCTCTTCGAAGGTCCAGGAGAGACGCTCGGAGTTCTGGCTCATCTCGAGGCCAGACGTTGCGACGCCGCCGGCGTTGGCAGCCTTGCCAGGGAAGAAGGCAACGCCGTTCTCCTGCAGGTACTTGGTTGCCTCATAGGTGGTGGGCATGTTCGCGCCCTCGGCGAGAACCTTGCAGCCGTTCTTGACGAGCATCTCAGCATCCTCAGTGAAGACCTCGTTCTGCGTTGCGCACGGATGGGCGATGTCGCAGGGAACCTGCCAGACGCCTCGGCCCTCGTGATATTCCACGCCGTCGACGCGCTTGGCGTACTCGCTGATGCGGCCACGCTCGACCTCTTTGATCTGCTTGACGACATCGAGCTGGATGCCGTTGGGGTCGTGAATCCAGCCCGTGGAGTCGGACATGGTGACAACCTTGGCGCCAAGCTCAGTTGCCTTCTCGGCAGCGTAAATGGCGACGTTGCCAGAACCGGAGATGCAGACCGTCTTGCCCTCGTAGGAATCGCCATGGCAGTTGAGATATTCCTGGGTGAGGTAGACTAGGACATAGCCGGTTGCCTGGGTACGTGCAAGCGAGCCGCCAAAGGACAGGCCCTTGCCCGTGAGAACGCCAGTCCACTCGTTGCGGAGACGCTTGTACTGGCCGAAGAGATAGCCGACCTCGCGGCCGCCAACGCCGATATCGCCCGCGGGAACGTCGGTATCAGGGCCGATGTGGCGCTGGAGCTCGGTCATGAAGCTCTGGCAGAAACGCATGACCTCGGCATCGGACTTGCCCTTGGGGTCAAAGTCGGAGCCACCCTTGCCGCCACCCATGGGGAGCGTGGTGAGGGAGTTCTTGAAAATCTGCTCGAAGCCGAGGAACTTGATGATGGAGAGGTTGACGGAGGGATGGAAGCGCAGGCCGCCCTTGTAGGGCCCGATAGCGCTGTTGAACTGGACACGATAGCCGCGGTTCACACGAACCTTGCCCTCGTCATCGACCCAGGGGACGCGGAACATGACCACGCGCTCGGGCTCGACAAGACGCTCGAGAAGACCAGCCTTCTCATAGCGCTCATCAGACTCGACAACCGAGCGAAGAGATTCGAGCACTTCGGTAACTGCCTGGATGAACTCAGGCTGGTCGGCGTTTTTCTTGCGGACGTCGGCCAGAACGTCGTCTACATACGACATGCGTAACTCCCAACATTAGTAGCCTGCACTATCAAAAGGAAATAGTAAGCCCGAGGCACGGTTTACCGCACGAGATTCTTTCAATTTTTTGTTTCGAATATGTTTCAGATGGCAAGGGCGCATGATATTGGCCCATGATGCAGCAGAAAAGCCCCCCCATGAGAACAGAATGGTCCACAGTGCAGGACAGAGGAAAGCCCAGTCGTACATGCATGAGCACTGGCATGTCAAAATGCAAAATTCCCCCGATACTCATTTTGATTTTGACATGCTGGGGCGCGCAGTCTCTGAAGCCACCCGCGTCTTTGATACGCTATTCACGCCAGCTGGAAAGCTGCGCAAAGGTATCCACGGCTTTCTCCAACTACTTATAGCGTGCGCGGAAGAGTGGCCGCAGCTCACTGATGGGCGCCTTGCTCTCGATAAGCTCGCGCATGCGTTCTTCGCTCTCGGCAATTGCAAGACACTGCTTGAGTACGTCTTCGCAGATATCTTGCGGCACGATGCAGACGCCCGAATCGTCTGCAACCATGAGGTCGCCCGGCTCCACGCGCTTGCCGCACAGGGTAACCGGTCCGTTCATCTCGATACATTCCATGCGGAACTTGCCGGTAATCTGGGTGGTTCCACAGGTGAACACCGGATACCCGGAGGCGCGGATGCTTGAGACATCGCGGCAGCATCCGTTGACGATATTGCCTGCGAGCCCGCAGCTCTTCGCAACTGTGCAGCTCTGACCGCCCATATTCGAAACGTTGAGGTTCCCGCCGAAGTCGCTCACAAGCACGTCGCCTGGCTCGGCGATGTAGTAGATATCGCGCGTGGACATGGCGATAAAGTCGTGGTCGATAGCGCCTTGAGTAGCAGTTTTCCGCACAGGGATATTACGAATGGTCACAGCTGGCCCGCAGATCTTGCTGCCGGGAGCAAGCGGCTTCAGATACGAGCTGGGTATGGCGCCATCGATGCCGTAGGAATCGAGCATGTCGGAGACCGTGGTGGTCATATCTTCCATAGAAAGATAGCCCTCGATCACGCTCTTCGGAGGACGTGGGAAGGTGATGCGGGTGATGCGCTCACGCGGCACGAGGCCCCATATGCGGCCCGCCTTCTCGTATTCCGCGTAATCCTTGTCGCGCTGGGCGCGCATGGCGGCAATCTCTTCGTTTGCAGCTTCGACTTGAGTAATATCCATGGGACACCTCGCTTCTTCTGGGCGAACTGCGTGTCCTTAGGAGCGCATTCAACACACTCGGTAGGTAGCCGTTCGCCTTGACCTTGCGTCACTATTGAAGCATGTAGCCGTTTCGAACGGGTTACTACCAAGCGAAGAGCATCAGCCAACAAAAAACGAGGCGCCACCGAATGCCTGGCCGCATCCAGTAGCGCCTCTCATGCCGCGCGGGCCTCGAACCGTGGGCAAACGGGAAGGTGAAAATCAGTTGGCGTAGAGCGCTGCATAGGGGCGGGAGCTCTCCGGGCGCAAGCGCCAGAATCCCTCGCCGGTGGTGTCTAGGGGCGCCTCCAGCTCCTCGTCAAACGCATCGTTATATTCTTCGAGCAGGTGCGAGAGGATGGCTTTATCGTCCTCGTCAACCTCTTCGAGCACCAAGCCGGGCATAATCTGATAATCCTCGAGCGGATGGGCGAGATAGATGACCCCGCCGTGCATACCCGTGGCAAGGTATTCGCCCGGCTCGCCGAGTAGCACGATGATGCCACCGGCCATGTATTCACCGAGAAAGCTGCCGGCGTTACCGCCCACAACGATAATCGGGTATTTGTCCTGGTACTGCTTCATGTTGATGCCAACACGCCAGCCGCAATCGTCGCGGACGAGAATCTTTCCGCCACGCATGCCATAGCCAGCAGCATCTCCAACTCTGCCGTGGATGATGATCTCGCCATCGTCCATGGTGTTGGCGACCTGGTCTTGGGCGTTTCCGTACACCTCGATACTGCCGCCCTCCATATAGCAGGCCATATCGTTGCCGGGGACGCCGTGAATCTCGAGCCGCCTGCCCTTGGGCATGCCGCACCCCAGGTAGCGCTGGGCGAACACATCGCGGAGCTCGACCACGTCCCAGCGTTCGAACGCCTGGCGTACGCGCTCATTCGCCTCGCGGAAATGCACCGTGCCCAGCTGAATCACGAAGCGCGAATCCTTTTCTTTCTGTTTCATGGCCTAAGCCTCCTCTCGCGCATCAAGCGCGGCGACCTCACGCGCAAAGCCCTTGCGGTCGAGCGCTGTCGGGTAACTTTCGTGCAGCCGGTTCCAACGGGTTTCCGCGTCGAAATCCAGGTTACGCGGAGCTCGCCCCAGCATGTCTGGGTCAAGCTCAGAAATATTCACATGATGGGCGATGAGTGCGTTGTAGATACCCGCGCGCTCGGGATGGTTTACGAGCACATAGCCCATGAGCACGTCGTCCTTAGTCACGAACATGGCGTAGGAGTCTTTGCCCTGGTAGGCAATCGTCTGGAAGCCCTCTCCTTCAGGAGGATTGACAACGCCGCAGGTCATGACCGAGATATCGAAGAAATCGACGATGTTCTCGGCGTAGTCGGGTCCATAGACCGGGGCGTTGGGGGTTTCAGCCATCTGGGCACCCGCGATGGCGCCCTGGCGCACCGCGTTGGTCCAGAGGGCAAGCGGACGCTTGGAGCCATCGAAGGCGTTGACAACCTGCGTCATATCACCTGCGGCATAGACATCCGCAAGCGTTGTCGCGAGGGTTTCGTCCACCACAACGCCCTTGCCAATCTCGGCACCCGCCTGCTCGGCAAGCCCCATAGCGGGACGAACGCCCACGGCGGCAATGGCAACATCAAAATTGATAGTAGACCCCTCGGTGAGTTTGGCCTCATGGCAAGGGCCTTCTTCACCCAGGAACTCATCAACGCTCGTGTTGGTGACAACCGTCACACCGCGTTCCGCGAGGAGCTCGATGAGCTGCTCAGAGCCTTGCGCGTCGAGAATCTTGCTCATGATGCGCGGACCATGCGTGAGGACAAAAGCTTCATCTGCGATATGGCTTAGAGCTTCCGCTGCCTTGAGACCAGTGAGGCCACCGCCAACCACGATGACGCGGCTCTTGCGGCCTTCCGCATGGGCACGCTCGGTTGCAGCAACCGTATCCTGCCAAGCTGCGAGGGCATCATCCAAGCACTCGAAGGTGTGGATATTCTCGCGGTTGCGCCAGTTTTTGATGCTCCTCGGCACGAAGGGTGTGCTGCCTACCGCCAGAAGGCATTTGCCATATTGCACGCGGACGCCGTTCGCCAGCGCGAGCACGTGCTGGTCTGCGTCGAGTGCAACGACCTCGCACTCTGGCCCGAATGCGCAAGTGATGTTGGCGCGCTCGTAAAAGCTAGCATCGCGGTAGGCGAGATGCGCATCGTCGGTCTTGCCCTCGATCAGGTAGGAGATGAGGGGCTTGCCGTAGGCCAAGTAGGGCTCTTTCGAGAGCATGAGAATCGTGCCCTCGGTGTCCTGCTTCCTGATAGCCTCGGCAGCAGCAATGCCTGCAGCGGAATTGCCGACGATGGCATAGTCGGCGAACTGGGGAAGCGTCTCCGCCGGTTCTGGCGCAAGGGGAAGGTTCAGATTCAGAGTTGTTTCAGGCTCTTTTGCCCCCGCTTCATCTGCGGAAAGGCCGAGGAGCTGGGCGAGCGCATTTTGCTGTATCTGGCTCATGCGAGGACCTCCTTCTCAGCCGTCTCTTCTTCAGTGGCCTCTTCTTCGAGCGGTTCAGGCTCGGGCTTGGGCTCTTCGTCCACATAGATGAGAGCGCCGCTCGGACAGGCGGCAACGCAGGCGGGATCTCCAAAAGACCCCTTGCCATCGCCACACATGTCGCACTTGAAGGCGACACCCTTCTTGCCTGGAGCACCGGGAAGAACGTGCAGTTCAACGCACCCGTAGGGGCACATGGCAACGCAGGTTCCGCACCCCACACACCGGCTCTGGTCGCAGAAGACGACGCCCGTCTCGGGGTCCTTCTGCATGGCACCGGAGATGCAGCCCTCCACGCAGCGGG
The DNA here is from genome assembly GCA_902796975.1 of uncultured Coriobacteriaceae bacterium. Classification (GTDB taxonomy): domain Bacteria; phylum Actinomycetota; class Coriobacteriia; order Coriobacteriales; family QAMH01; genus CADBRF01. The sequence goes on along the minus strand of CADBRF010000198.1, from coordinate 3,271 downwards.
GGTTATCGCAATGGCGGCAGTTCACCGAGATGGAAAGCTCGGCGCCGCCTTCCACATGGATACGGGAAAAAGCGGTCTGGCCTTCGAGGAGATAGGCCTTTACCGTGTCGTGCGAAACAGAATGCGCGGTCTTGCAGGCCACTTCGCAGCGACGGCAGTTCACGCACCAATCTTCGAGGCAATAGATTCTCTTCATTTCTCTCACTGCTCCCCTGCATATTTGACGCCGAGGATATCAAGCTCTTTCTCGTTGAGATCGACACCACGGAGCATGAGACGGTTTCCGCGGAGGCTATCAATTGCGTTGATGCCCATGCCGCCCATCATTTCCTTGATTTCGTGGTTCCAGCCCTCGATGAGGTTCACCACGCGCTCAGCGCCAATCTTGGGATTGAGCCGCTTGGTGAGGTCGGCGCGCTGGGTGGCGATACCCCAGTTGCATTTGCCCTGGGCGCATGCCTGGCACTGATGGCAGCCAAGCGCGATGAGAGCCGCAGAGCCGATGTAGCAGGCGTCGGCACCGAGCGCGATGGCGCGCACGATATCGACAGAGGACCTGATGGAGCCGCCCACCACGAGGCTCACCTTGTTGCGGATGCCCTCGTCGCGGAGGCGCTGATCGGTTGCCGCAAGCGCGAGCTCGATGGGGATGCCCACGCTATCGCGGATGCGCTGGGGGGCCGCGCCCGTACCACCGCGGAAGCCGTCGATGACGATGACGTCGGCACCGGCTCGCGCAATGCCGCTCGCGATGGCGGCAACGTTGTGCACGGCTGCCACCTTCACGGCAACAGGCTTGGTGTAGAGCGTCGCTTCCTTGAGTGAGAAGATGAGCTGGCGCAAATCTTCGATGGAGTAGATGTCGTGGTGCGGGGCGGGACTGATGGCGTCGGTGCCCTGCGGAATCATACGGGTCCGGGAGACTTCGGCGTTGATCTTCTCTCCAGGAAGGTGGCCGCCGATGCCCGGCTTTGCGCCCTGACCAATTTTAATCTCGATCATGGCGGAATTCTGCAGGTAGTGGGTGTTCACGCCAAAACGGCCGCTGGCCACCTGAACCACCGCGTTGCTGCCATACCCCTCGAGCTCGCTATGGAGACCGCCTTCGCCGCAGTTGAAGTAAGTGCCCAGCTCACGCGCGGCGATGGCGAGCGATTTCTGAGCATTGAGCGAGATAGACCCGAAGCTCATCGCCGAGAACATGACGGGCACATCAAGACGGATGTGCGGTGGCAGCTCGGAGAGGACCCGGTGGGATCGTTCGTCAACCTTGATTCGGGCAGGACGTGCGCCCAGGAAGACGCGGGTCTCCATAGGCTCGCGAAGCGGGTCGATGGAGGGATTGGTCACCTGGCTTGCGTTGAGGAGCAGATGATCCCAGTAGATGGGATAGTGCTTGGGGTTGCCCATGGAGGAGAGAATCACGCCGCCGGTCTGGGCCTGCTTCTCCACATCCTGCATGACTTGGAGCGTCCAGTTGTTGGTGCCATTTCCCACCTGCGGCCAGTTGGTGATGGCCAGAGCGCCCGTGGGACACATGGTGACGCAACGCTGGCAGTTAACGCAGCGCTCGTGCTGGGCAACGACACGGTGGAGGTCCATATCGACATGGTGGACTTCATTTGCGCAGGAGCGTTCGCACACGCCGCACTTGATGCAGAGGTCGGGGTCGCGCAGGACCTTATAACGCGGGATAGTGAAATCCAACATCCTTACCGCCTCCCTTCGGGGATGGTCTCAATCCCATGAGCCATGAGGCGAGACGGCTTGTCGGGACGTGCGGATTTATCAAGCGGCACAACAAAGGGCTCGCCACCCTCGATAGAGCGGAGGTTCTCGACATCGGGGCAGACGAGCTGGATAGGTGCCTGTTCGCTCGCGAGATAGACCATGGAGCCTTTCTCGCCTGCGATGAGCGAACGGAGCTTCAGGCGGTCGTTGAGCGCGAGAAGACCGTCATTGGAGCCGAGGATGATGGAGAAGGGGCCGTTGACCAACGCGTCTGGGTAGGTGTAGCGAAGGGCGGCCTCGAACTTGGCGCGCTCTTCGGGCATGCGGTCGATGTCATCCCAGGAGGGAGCGGTCATGATATGCGCCGCTGCCTCTTCTGAGAAACCCTCACGGCGAACAAGCAGGTCGAAGAGGTAGGTGATGACCTCGGTGTCGGTCTGCATGTTGCACTCGTAGTCGTACTGTTCCACGAAACGGCGGTTGGTGTCGTAGCTCGAGATCTCGCCGTTGTGGACGATGGACCAGTCGAGCAGGGTGAAGGGGTGAGAACCGCCCCACCAGCCGGGTGTGTTGGTTGGGAAACGCCCGTGAGCAGTCCACAGCCACGCCTTGTAGTCTTCTACGCGGTAGTAGGCGCCAATGTCCTCCGGATAGCCGACGCCCTTGAAGACGCCCATGTTCTTGCCAGAGGAAACCACGAACGCACCAGGGATGTGCGCATTGATATAGAACACGCACTCCATGGTGTACTCTTCGGGGTCGAACTCGTTGAAATCGGTGTAGTGCTTGGGTGGATGCGGAGTGAGGAAGAACCGCCAGGAATCAGGCGGGTTCACGATGCTTTTCTGCGGAGTGGTGGGGATGCGCTCCTGGCGCACGCACAGGAAGTGCTCGTTTAGGAAGTCTTCCGTTGCACGGCGAGCCTCATGGCTCTCGAATAGCAGGTGGAAGGCATAGAAATCCGCATAGTCCGGATAGATGCCATAAGCGGCAAACCCGCCGCCCAGGCCGTTGGAGCGATCGTGCATCAAGGCGATGGCGCGCACGATGTCTCGTCCATCGTGGCGCGCGCCGCTGCGATCCATGATGCCCGCGATAGCGCATCCGGAAGGAATGCGCACCTCCCCCTCACGGGGCCGGTGTGCCGCGAACCCATAGCCGCGATGCTGCTGGAACGGCTGGTTTTCAGCGGGAGTTCTCCCCCGCCCCTGCGCATGAGCGCAGTTATTCGTCGACTGCATAGCGCCCTCATCTCGTGTCTGGCGTGGCATTCGCTCGAGGCGTGCAGCAGGTTCATCCGGGTGATTTCGAGGCAGCCCGGCTTCGCTCAGTGCACAGCGAACGCGTACGGTTTTCCCTTACGCCCGCAAGACTAGAGACGACTTGTTTCGCGAATATATCGGCAATGTTTCGTACGGGTTAAATTGGATTTGCGGCGCTATGCATGCATCCGAATACAAAAAGAGGCGAGTAGCTGGGATTTCTCCCAGCAACCCGCCTCTCATCGCATGCTCACGCTTGCACGCACTAGAGGTTCTTG
>CADBRF010000197.1 GCA_902796975.1 uncultured Coriobacteriaceae bacterium | reverse complement strand
TGCCCGTGACGCACGCCATGTTCACGCATGCTTGGAAGCCAATCATCGTGGTGAAGGCGCCCGCTATAGAGCAGCCCAGGATATCAGGGGCATTACGCGAGATGCGGATACCCGAATAGATGAACAGGCCGAAGAGCAGAGCCACGAAAGTGGCGCCAACCAAGCCGAGCTCCTCACCGATAATGGCAAAGATGAAATCCGTATGCGCGTAGGGCAGATAGAGAAACTTCTGGCGTGACAGGCCGAGACCAGTTCCGAAGACGCCGCCACTACCGAAGGCGTAGAGCGACTGTATGACCTGATACCCGTCTCCCTGGGGGTCGGTCCAAGGGTCAATCATGGAGATGATACGCTGGAGATGGTAGGGCTGTGTGATGCAGGCAAACACGACATAGAGCACAAGCAAGGCAACGAGCGCCCCCAGAATCCAGACTGGAAGACCGAGGAGTAGACACATGGCCATGATGCCGACAGCGAGGATGATGGCGGTGCCGAGGTCAGGTTGCTGGTAGATGAGCAGCAGCGGAACAAGCGCAGAGATGATGAAAATCGCAGCGAACTTGGGAAGCGGGTACTGCTCCTCTCTCTGCATCTCGAAGAGGGATGCGCATGTGAGCAAGATAGTGATCTTGGCGAATTCCGAGGGCTGGAAAGCAAAGCCACCCACCATGATCGAACGTTCGGCGCCGAGAGCGGAAACGCCCAGGCCTAAAGCGGTAGCGGCGAGGACGGCAACGGTGAGCAGCCACAGAGAAAAGAACACGATGCGGTTGGCCCAGAATCGGTAGGGAATCACCGCAGAGACTATGCAGGCGACCACGCCCACCCCAAGAAAGGCGGCTTGGCGCTTGAGGTAGTAGGCGGCATCCCCGTAAGTGCTGTAAGCGAGAATGGACGACGCCGAGTACACCATGACGAGGCCGACAACGCAAAGGGCCACGACGGAGATGATGAAGAGCAGACGGGGCACAGCGATTTTCGCGGGAAGGGCAGCCAGCCCTCTCGGACCACTCGTCTTTCCCGCTTTCACCGAGCCACGCGTATGCTCCTTGCCCAATGCCATGATCTTATTCGTCCTGGCCAATCATCTTTGCCGCCACATAGCTCTTGAAAACCTTGCCGCGCTCTTCGAACGAGGAGAATTCGTCAAAGGATGCGCACGCAGGAGATAGCACAACAGCCTCGCCCGGGCGGGCCAGCTCGCATGCTGTATCAAAGGCCTCATGCATGCCCTTCACGCGCTCGCAAGGAATGCCGCTACCCTGGAAGGCTGCCTCGAAACGCTCAGCAGCTTCACCATAGACAACCACGGAAGAGCACACGTCAAAGCATGAATCGACAAGCTCAGTGAGGTCGGTGTTCTTATCGCGGCCGCCGAGCAGAAGCACGATCTTGCGGTCGGGGAAGGCAGTGAGGCACTTGAGCGTCGCATCGACATTGGTGCCCTTGGAATCGTTGAAGAACTCGACGCCGCCGATTTCACCGCACGGCTCGATGCGGTGCTCGAGCGGGGTGAAGGCCTTGAGAGCCTCACGGACGGCAGCAGGATCACAGCCGAGGTCGAGAACGACCGCGGCGGCGGCAAGCACGTTCTCCACGTTGTGCGCGCCGCGAATCTGCAGGTCGTGAACGTTGATGACATCGAATATCTCTGCCGATCCGAGACGGACGTAGAGCTCGCCCATCTCGCCCGGGAACGCGCAATCGGCATCGCGGCGGGAGCCGACCGTGATGACGCGGGCACCCCGCTCGCGAAGGCTGGAGACGAGCTTCTCTCCACTGGGCGTCTCATCGGTGATGACGGCCGTCTGACCCTCGCCCATGTTGTCGAAGAGCTTGAACTTGGCAGCCGCATAAGCATCGAAAGACCCATGCCAAGCAATGTGATCGGGCGTGATGTTGAGCAGAACGGCCGAACGCGGAGAGAACTGGGCGGTTGAGGCAATCTGGAAGGAGGACATCTCCGCCACGAGATACTGGTCGGGTTTGCGGTCCTCCACCGCGCCAATCGTCGTATTGCCGATGTTGCCACATGAGGCAGCATCATAGCCGCAATGGTTGAGAATGTAGGTGATGAGAGAGGTCGTGGTGGTCTTGCCATTGGTGCCCGTCACGGCAATCCACCTCTCGGGAGAGAGACGGAAGGCGTATTCGGGTTCGCTTATGAGCTCTGCTGCAGCTGCCTTGCCGTTGGCATAGAACTCGCCCGTCTGGGGAATGCCCGGGCAGGCAATAGTGAGGTCGTAGGCGCCCTGGACATCTTCCGTATCAAAGCGCACGTCGACACCTGCCTCAATGAACGGCTTTGCGGCACGCTCATTGGAGGGATTGGAAGGTCCAGCGTAGATAGTGACCTCGTCACCTCGCTCAAGGGCGTCACGAGCCGCTGCCACGCCGCTTTTTCCCACACCGAGCACGCAGATACGTTTAGTCATCGTTGATGCACATCTCCCCTACATCATTCCTACGAAATAGATGGCAAAGCCAAAACCGGCGAAGAGACCGGTGATAATCCAGAAGCGAATGACAACCTTGGTCTCCGACCAGCCCTTCTTCTCGAAATGGTGGTGCAGAGGAGCCATGAGGAACACACGCTTGTGCGTTCGCTTGAAGTGGACGACCTGGATGATAACGGACATTGCCTCCACGACGAACAGCCCGCCGATGATAACACTGTAGAGCTCGCTTTTGGTGATGACCGCTATTGCGGCGAAGGCAGTGCCGAGGGCGAGCGAGCCAGTATCGCCCATGAAGATTGATGCCGGATAGCAGTTGAACCAGAGGAAGCCCACGCAAGCGCCAGCTGCGGCAATCGCGAAGATACCGACGTCGAGCTGGTTGCACGCATAGGCGATGGCGCACATGACAATCATGACGATGAGAATCGTGCCACCGGCTAGGCCGTCGAGGCCATCGGTGAGGTTCACGGCATTGGACATGCCCGCCATGAGGATGAAGACGAAAAGCACGTAGAGCCAGGGAATCTGGAATCCATCTCCGATGGGGAGCGTTGTGGTGAGAATCCCGAGGTCAAGCCAGTAATCCGTGAAGGGAATGGCGATGGCGGAGGAGACATCGAGGCAGTTTACCGCGATGAGGGTGAACCCCACGCAAATGACCGTGAGGCCTGCCATCTTCTGCCAGGGCTTGAGGCCGAGAG
>CADBRF010000196.1 GCA_902796975.1 uncultured Coriobacteriaceae bacterium | reverse complement strand
CGCGCCATCTTCATCAATGTCCACGCAGGTCAGCGTGATGTCACCCTTATCTTCCTCCGGCTCCTGGTCCATCAAGCGGAACACACGCTCGGCGCCGGCAGACGCCATCACCACGAAATTGAGCTGCTGGCTGAGCTGAGTGATTGGCTGGGAAAAGCCGCGGTTGAGGTTGAGGAAGGCCACAAGCGCGCCGAGTGTGAGACCGCCGAAGCCCGAGAGCGCAAGCACGGCTCCCACCACCGCGCACAGCACATAGCTGATGTTTCCGATATTGCTATTGACGGGCATGGTGATATTCGCATACCCGTTGGCTTTGTTGGCGCTGTCGCGGAGAGATTCGTTGATAGACGTGAACTCATCGATGGCCTTCTCCTCGTGGTTGAAGACCTTCACCACCTTCTGCCCCTCGATCATTTCCTCTATAAAGCCATTGACTTTACCGAGGTCAGCCTGCTGCGAGACGAAGTAGGATCCTGCCTTGCCCGCGAGTTTCGCAGTAGTGAAAAGCATCACGAACACCATGAAAACCGAAAGAAGGGCAAGCGGCCAACTCAGAACACACATGCCCACAAAGGTGATGACAACGCTAATCAGGGAATTTATGGTCTGGGGTAGAGTCTGGCTGATGAGCTGGCGGAGCGTGTCTACATCATTCGTATAGACGGACATGATGTCGCCATGGGAGTTCGTATCGAAATAGGAGATGGGAAGCGTCTCCATCTTGTCGAAGAGCGATTGGCGAATTCGCAGAAGGCTGCCCTGGCTGATATTGACCATAATGCGGTTGAAACCGTAGGTGCACACGGCGCCCAGGGCGAGGAAAAGCGCCAGCTTGGTGAGCGCCCATTGCAACCCGGAGAAATCTGGGTTTGCCTGCTGGGTGAGCGGAATGATGTAGTCGTCGATGAGGGTCTGGAGGAAAAGATTACCCACCAGAATGGCTGCGGCCGAGACGACGATGCAGATGACCACCATGAAGAAGGAGAACTTATAGTATTTGAACACGTAGCCGAAGACGCGTTTGAGAACGCCGAGACTCTTCCGGTCGAACTTCATTCCTGGCATTCGGGCGCTGCGAGGCGGCTTATTGCCGTTGCCGGTGCGGTTGGCTTGTTGCTGTTTGGGCGCATTCACTGACGGTCACCTCCCTCGGGGGTGAAATCAGGGCTTGAAGAGCCGGTTTCCGGACGGACGCTGGTATCTGGCTCGCTTGCGGCGTTTGAACCGCCGTTGCCCGCATCGCGCATTTGTCGCTCACTGCCTTCTTCCGCCGATTCGAGCTTGTCGAAGTCTCCTCCACCCTGAGTCTGCAGCTCGTAGATGCTGCGATAGATTTCATTGGTCTCCAGAAGCTGTTCATGTGTGTCAAAGCCGTCTACACGACCTTCATCGAGCACGATGATGCGGTCAGCATCCTCTACGCTCGAGACACGCTGAGATATGATGAGCTTGGTCGTACCTGGAATAGCGCGTCGGAAGGATTCGCGAATCATCGCATCGGTCGCCGTATCGACTGCGCTCGTCGAATCGTCCAGGATGAGCACCTTGGGGTTCTTGAGCAGGGCGCGGGCTATGCAGAGGCGTTGCTTCTGGCCACCGGATACGTTTGCACCACCACGTTCGATGCGCGTGTCATAGCCATCGGGAAACTCGCTGATAAAGCCATCAGCGTAGGCTCGTTTGCACGCCTCGATACACTCTTCATCAGTCGCATCCTCGTTGCCCCAGCGGAGGTTATCCAGGATGGTTCCGGAGAAGAGCACGTTCTTCTGCAGCACAACAGACACGGCGTCGCGCAGTACGGTAAGGTCATACGAGCGCACGTCATGCCCTCCCACCAGCACCGCGCCTGAGCTCACGTCATAGAGTCTGCTTGCAAGGGAGACCAGCGTGGACTTGCCCGAGCCCGTCGCGCCAATGATGCCGATGGTTTCACCTGAGCGAATGTCGAGATTGATATCGTGCAGGGTTTCCTCATCTGCATCGCTGCTGTAGCTGAAACTAACGTGATCGAAGCGGATACTCCCATCGGGCACTTCCATAATGGGCTGCTCGGGGTTCACAATGGAGGGCTGTTCATCGAGCACTTCAGAGATACGGCGGACGCTCGCGAGACTCATCGAAATCATCACGAACACCATCGAGACCATCATGAGCGACATGAGACAGCTCATGAGGTAGGAGAACATGGAAGTCAGCTCGCCTGTGGTGAGAGTGCCGAAAACGATGAAGTGCGCGCCAATCCATGAGATGGCGATCATCGAACCGAACACCGCCGTGAGCATAATGGGGCTGTTGATGGCGAGGAATCCCTCAGCTTTTACGAACAGCTTGTAGAGGCCGAGCGTGGCCTTATTGAACTTTTTCGTTTCGTGATCTTCGCGCGCGAACGCCTTAACAACGCGGATGCCGTTGACGTTCTCCTGCACGCTTGAGTTGAGCGCGTCGTATTTCTTGAACACTTCCGAAAACACCGGAATGATGTGGCGCATGATGAGAAAGAGAATAACCGCGAGGCAGACGAGGACAACAAGGAAGATGAAGCTCAGCTCGCGATTGATGATAAAGGCCATGACCAGCGATGATATGAGGATGAAGGGTGCCCGCACGGCAATGCGGAGAATCATCTGGAAGGCGTTTTGCACGTTGGTGATATCCGTTGTCATACGGGTGATGAGGCCAGCCGTGCTGAACTTATCGATGTTGGAGAAGGAAAACTCCTGGATGTGTTTATACATAGCGTCGCGGAGATTGCAGGCGAAACCTGTTGACGCATAGGCGGAACTCCTGCCAGCAAGAACACCAAAGAGGAGGCTCGCGAAGGCAACAGCGAGCATAAGCCCGCCGTATTTGAGCACGTTTGACATATCCCCGGCGGTGATGCCTCGGTCAATGAGCAGCGCGATGATGAAGGGGATGAGAGTTTCCATCACCACCTCTCCGATGATGAAGGCGGGAGTGGCGAGGGCTGCCTTTTTATACACGCCGACATACTTGAGCAGTTTGCGTACCATGCGTGCCTTTCCTCACGGAGCATAGGCTCATTTTAAGTTCGCAAGGATGCTACTCCCTCCGCACGCCCGGATGCGATTCTGTTGGACAACGGTTGCGTAGCCTTTCTTCCTCCGCCGCTCGCCCCCGCCGTCATCTCCCTGCCCCGCGGCTGCCAAGCCACCGCTGCCAGCACCTCCCTGCCCCCGCCATCAGCTCCCCGCCACACGCTGTCCCCACCACATGCCGCCACCAGCATCCCAATCTCTCGACTGCATCCCTACACCCGCCAGCATCTCACCGCCCCCCGCCCCCGCCGGCATCCCGAACTCTCGGCTGCATCCCCACTCCATATGCAAGTTATGAACGATTTGAATGGGAAAGCCATTCGCATTCACGCAGATCAACAGATGTTTCGTTCATAATTTATCTTTCGGAAAGGGACTAAAATCTCGCATAACTCCGAAACTGCAATTGAGTTTTGCTGTTATGAGTGGAAATCCGTCTTCTGTTCTCGCGTTGTGAGCGATTCGGTCCCGCCCCCTGGGCCATGGGCAGCTTCCCGGGGTCCGGTTCCCGCGCTGTGAGCGATTCGGCGCCGCATCTATTCTCCCAGCCCGAACAAGAACAAGACGAGCGCGGGTTACCTCTCGAAAACGAAGCGCTTTGCCTCCTTGCAAAAACGGGATCGCAATACAGCCTTCGTCTTCTGAGGAGACCTTCTGCCCACGAGCGAACGCACAGGCAACTTTGCGGCAAGGTTATCGGCAAGCAAATCCAGCTGCTCGGGCTTAAACATCTGGTCGCTTGTCACTCGTATGGTTTCGAACCCTACTTCCCTCAGCGCTTTGTCACGTGCAGAGTCATTGTTCATGCGCTTGAATTCTGCATGATCGCCACCGTCGTACTCGACAACAATGCATCTTTCGAAGTCAACAAAGTCTCCCACGACATACTCAGTCTTCATCGCCCGCTTTCCCTTTTCCCCAAGCGGTATCGCCGCATTGCATTCAAAGTCCCGCAATCCGAGACACCCAACAAACGGGGGACATGCCAAAAACGCACCCAGCACATTTTCCATCGGAGAACGTGCGCCCCCAGTAACGTAGCGTAGCGCCTCAAGAGCAAGCGGATACCCGTGCAGTTGTTGTCGATTGATATTCTCAATTCGGAACTCACGAAAATACTTTTCCATATGGTCAGCACTGGTAATCAACGAACGCTTTGCCAGTTTCTGTTCACCGTTTGCGTTAGACCCCCAAGCATAGGCACTGCACAATTCTCCAGTAATTAGCACCTGCCGCACGAGATTATCTGGGTCGGCCATGGCACAGGTGATAGCAGTCAAAGCTGGTGAACACACCCATATGCTTTCATCAACTTTTAGGAAAGAGCGGGGAGGAAGTACCCGATCCACAACGATGCTCCGCGCTCCCCGTGGTTTTCTGCGTTTCCCAGGATCCGCCACAACAAAGGTGAGCTCACCCGATATGCCCAAATCAGGAAGTCGACCGCGCGTTGAGTGCGTGAGCTTTGGCGCATCCCTTTGAAACGCCGATACATAAGACGGGTCAGCCTGCGGCAAGGGGTTCATGCCGACTATTTCTTCTGGAGACAGATTCGGACTATTACCAGGCAGCTGAAAACCCGTGTGCGAATAATATTGACGAGCGCAGTTTTGCGCAAGAAAAAT
>CADBRF010000195.1 GCA_902796975.1 uncultured Coriobacteriaceae bacterium | reverse complement strand
GTGGGCGATACGGTCAACCTCGAGCACGACATCATCGGCAAATATGTGGCCAAACTCATGCAGGGCGGCCAGGTCGAGCAAGAACCAGAGCGAAAACAGAGCGGCATCACAGAGGAATTTCTCCGCGAATACGGATGGTAAGACAGCAACGCGGTAATTCGTGAGATATAGAGATTGGAGTGGCTATGCCACAGGATATTAAAGACTTGATGGGAACCGTAGAGGATGCCATCAACGAACTTCAATCTGGGCATCTGATCATGGTGGTCGATGACCCCGACCGCGAAAACGAGGGGGACCTCATCTGCGCCGCCGAGTATGCGACCCAGGCGAACGTGAACTTCATGGCGACGCACGCCAAGGGGCTCATTTGCATGCCCATGAGTTCCGATATCGCGCACAGGCTCGGCCTCACCCAGATGGTGTCGGAGAATACCGACAACCACGAGACGGCCTTTACCGTCTCCATCGACCATGCCTCCACGACCACGGGCATTTCCGCAGCTGAGCGCTCCATCACGGCCATGAAATGCGTGGATGAGAGCTCGCGTCCGGAAGATTTCCGCAGGCCAGGGCATATGTTCCCCCTCGTGGCAAAGCCGGGCGGCGTGCTTCAGCGCAACGGTCACACCGAGGCGACGGTCGACCTGCTCCGGCATGCGGGCATGAAGCAGTGCGGCCTCTGCTGCGAGATTATGCGCGAGGACGGCACCATGATGCGCACCACCGAGCTCGCCCAGATGGCTGCTCAGTACCATCTCTGCTTCATCTCCATCAAACAGCTCCAGGACTACTGCCGCGCGCACGACAACCACATGAAGGAGCTTGCAGTTGCCAAGTTGCCCACTGCCTATGGCGACTTCGTCATCCATGGCTTCCGTAACGACATCACGGGCGAGGAGCATGTGGCGCTGGTCAAGGGCGAGATTGGCGATGGAAAAAACGTGCTCACTCGCGTCCATTCCGAATGCCTCACGGGCGATGTCTTCGGCTCCAAGCGCTGCGATTGCGGCGCCCAGCTCCACCGGGCCATGGAGCAAATCGAGGCGGAAGGGCGCGGCGTTATTCTCTACATGCGCCAGGAGGGGCGGGGCATTGGTCTCATCAACAAGATTAAGGCTTATGCCCTGCAGGAACAGGGGTTGGATACCGTCGAGGCAAACGAGGCGCTTGGGTTTGAAGCGGACCTCCGCGAGTACTGGAGTGGCGCGCAGATCCTGCGCAACCTCGGCTGCAAGACCATCCGCCTGCTCACCAACAACCCCTCCAAGATCTACGGCCTCACTGGATTCAACCTCCAGATCGTGGAGCGTGTTCCCATTGAAATCGCCCCACAGGAATACGACCGCAAGTATCTGGAAACCAAACGCGACAAGATGGGGCACATGCTCGACGAGATCCTGTAAGCAAGCAACAACGGCAAAACGCAAAGTTGCATACAAGGCGGAAAAAGCACAAACGCAAGGCTGCATAACGATTGAAAAGGAGAAAACCATGGCTGTGAAAGTTGTAGAAGGCAAGCTTGTCAACGAAGGCATCAAGGTCGGCATTGTTGCTGCCCGCTTCAACGAGATCATCGTGAACAAGCTCGTGGGCGGCGCGCTCGATTCGCTCCGCCGCCACGACGTCCCCGACGAGAACGTGATCGTTGCATGGGTTCCCGGCGCGTTCGAGATTCCCGTTGTTGCCCAGAAGATGGCTCAGAGCGACGAGTATGACGCGGTCATCTGCCTTGGCGCCGTCATCCGCGGCGCAACCTCGCACTACGATGTTGTGGTGAACGAGGTCTCCAAGGGCATTGCTCAGGTTGCTCTGGTAGCTGGCAAACCCGTAATGATGGGCGTCCTCACCACCGATACCATCGAGCAAGCTGTTGAGCGCGCGGGTAGCAAGGCGGGCAACAAGGGGTCCGAGTGCGCAACGGGCGCTATCGAGATGGTCAACCTCATGCGTCAGCTCTAGGCTGGAGAGCATCTGTGACGCAAGCGACAATCGTCCTCGATTTCGACGGCACCCTGCATGACATCATGGGAGCCTATGCCCCCGCTGTTCGGTCTGTCTATGGGCGGCTCGAGCAGCAGGGGGCTGTTCCGCTCCATGAATTCACCGAGGCTGAGCTGAAGAGCTTCATCGGTATCACGCCTGAACGCATGTGGGAGCAGGCTGCTCCCGGCCTTGCGCCCGAGTTAGTGGAGGAATCCATCGCGCTCGTGGGGGAGAGCATGGACCGGGAGCTTGCCGGTGGTAGGGGCAAGCTCTTCCCTGGTGTTCCGGAGGCGCTTGATGTGCTCAAGCGGGCAGGCCACCGCCTCGTTTTTCTCTCCAACTGCCATGCGGATTATCAGGAGCGTGTCCGGGAGGCTTTCGGCCTCGACCAGTGGTTCTGTGCCTATTTCAACGCAGAAGAACATCCCGGCATGAGCAAGTCGGAAATTTTCCGGGAGGCCATCGGCCCTGCCTTTTCTGGCCCCTATATCGGCGTGGGGGACCGTGGGGGAGAACTCGCGATGGCGCGCGAAAACGGCTTCCCCTTTATTGGATGCGCGTATGGGTATGCTGCGCCGGGGGAGCTCGATGCAGCTGATGCTATTGCGGCTGCGCCAGACGACATTCCGGGTTTGGTGGAGCTGATACTCTCGCGGATGTAAGGCGGCCTGACGTCTCCCGAGGGCACAGCGCCCGCAGGGTTGCAGCCGCGGAGGGCATGGAGCCCGCAGGGTTGCAGGTGGGTGCAGAGATGACCGCCCTGTGCCCTGTTGCAGGGGAGAAGGGACGGCTCAGGAGGGCATAGCGCCCGCAAGGTTGCAGTCGCGGAGGGCATGGGGCCGGCAGGGTTGCAGCGTGGTGCAGGGATGGTGCCGCTGTGCCCTATGGCATGAGCGGGCGAAAAAATAACTACCTGCTCAACTGAAGGGGAATGCGAGTGTTTAAATGTCTGATGACTTAGACTGCAAGCTCAGGAAGCTTCTTAGGGAAATATATGACAACGATGATTTTGTCGTAGCAATTCCTATAATTGTCGGCACTTCAGCTAATAAGATCGCCATGATGAAGTACGTAACGGAATCTCTCTCAAGCGGCGCTCAGGTCACGTCTGAAGAAGTTATTGAATATGCGCTTTATCTTGTTGACAACACTGATTTAGATACAGTTTCAGTCGAATATGATGAGTTTGGCAATGTGATTTCAATAAGTGACTTGTGACGTTTGCTCTATGCTGTTCCTATGACAGAAGCGCGGGAGCAGAGAGCAGCTATCGAATGGTGTGGCCTCGCTGATATTCCTGCCTTCCATGTCCCAAATGGTGGCAGCAGGAATAAGGCTGAAGGAGTTGTCGTTTTCGCTCACCTCTTCAACATTCGACCTTCAAATACTTCGTTATGAACGAATCGAGTTATGAGCGATTTCCAAAATTTGGCTCTTGGCAAACTAGCAGTTCAGCACATATTTCGTTCATAACGGTGTATTGGAAAACGAGGTAAATCCACTCATAACTCAAGAATCCCTCATTTGTTTTGTTGATATGAACGAAAATACTGTCCTTGCGTAGAAGGAATGGTCGTTTTTGCCCGCCCCTTCAATTGGCGAAACTCGGCTCGCGTATCAATTAGAGGCGACGAACAGGTAAACATTCCTCTGTGAGCTGTGGTTACACCCGCTCAATCGCAAGTCCCCCGTCGTCCTCGTCGCAGCAGCGGTAGTCGTCCCCGATGAACGCCTTCGGAAGCGTGATCGCGAACAGCATCGCTGCTTACATCTCCGTCGTTTCCAGCATCTCGATGACGAACGAGTCAACAACCCCGAGCGGGTCTCCTTTCCGGCTCTTAACTCTCCTCCTGAACTCCTCGTCGAGCTCGTCTTTCGGAATGCCAGTCTCCTGCTCGAGATAACCGTACATCGCATCGGCCCAAGCGCTGGTGGCTTTTATCCTCGCCTCCTCCAGCTTCGACTTGTATGGCTCGTTCAGGATAAACTCGCCCTCGTCTGTCATACTCCATGCACCTGTCATAAGCTTCTCTTTCTCCCCAAACAACTTAGCTGCGCATTCAGATTACCATTCCCGTGCGACACGATTTTGCAGTCTTGCGCGGCGAATCTCGCCCCAGCACTTGCCAGGCAAAGTGCAAGTTAAACCAGTTTCATTTGTCCGTTGCCTCTCCTTGGGAACAAGCAAAAAGAAGCAAGCAGGCTGAAGGGGAGGTGCCGTTCTCGGCCATCCATTACCAGATGTACATCGAAGAGATTTTTTGCCCAGATTTTATTGGGCGGACAAAAATCCCCTTCGATGTACATCCTGACCGAATTCGTGCTCTATTACTTAACTCGAGCTACGCTGTTTATCAGGCAATATCGTGCGTATAAGACAGCGTGCTACTCTGCAATTTGCTTTCACATGTACATCGAAAGGAAAAATTGTCGCGTCAGAAAATTTCGGGCATTTATTGCCTTCGATGTACAACTTCGGCGGCTCAGCAGGCTGTCGTTGGTGCTCGAAGAAGATGAAGCGCTTGCAAAAGTGCCATTCGGCTCAATCCTTTCACCTTGCTTTCAGGAAAGGCTCCTACACTGGCATTGTTCGCGGGCGAACCTCTCTCAAACTCTGAAGAACGCGTCATCGCCGGATTCTCTTGACGCGGCGCGAACACCATTGAAAGAGGTACATGATGTCGCTGCGTTTTCATGCGCATGCCAACAGCAATTCTGTCACCGTTCGTGAACTCGGTGATTGCCGCTCTGCTGTGAACGCTGCCCACGGCGGAACACCCGCTAGCAGGATTGCATTTCCACGCAGCGTTTCCCTTAGCCGTCGTGGTTTTGTTGCTGGATGTGCTGTGTTCGCATTGAGTTTGGCGGGCTGCACAAGGGGCGCCTCTAGTTCGTCCTCTGATTCAGAGCCTACCGGCGCTAACTCGACGAACGTAACCGATTTACACATCAGTTCGAAGGCCTGGCACTATGATTCCACCGCTGACGCCTACTACCAAATCGGGCTGGCGTATTGCACGCAGCCTCAGGCGTACGACTACGAGTCCATGGCGATTTACGTTCCCGGTGCCTACTTTTCTGCCGTGGACAACGGTGACGGCACGTATACCTGCACGGTTGACGAGGCAGGAGCGGTGGGGGCGTATACAGCCGCCACGGCACCCATCGTGATCCCCGTGAATACGGCCGGCTACTCTGCACAAGCGGCACCCACCGAAGCAGATGCACAGGGTGTTTCCGACTACCTCTCCGAAGGTCTCGTTTACGTGTATCCAGGATGTCGAGGTAGGGCGAATGGCACCAACAGCGATGGCAGCTCGTTTGCTGGCGGGGCTCCCTGGGGCTGCGTCGACCTAAAAGCGGCGATACGCTGCGTGCGCTACAACGCGGATGTCCTGCCGGGCGACACGGAAAAGGTGGTGGCATTCGGCATGTCGGGTGGCGGCGCGCAGACAGCAGTACTGGGTGCTTCGGGCGATTCCGCCCTATACACACCCTATTTGGAAGCAATTGGCGCCGTGATGCAGGACGACAATGGCAGCGACATCTCCGATGCCCTCTTCGGCGCCATGTGCTGGTGTCCCATCACCGAGCTCGACGTAGCTGACGAGGCGTACGAATGGATGATGGGTCAGTACGCAACCACAGGCACACGCGCGGAAGGCACGTTTACCTCGGCTTTTTCGCATGGCCTCGCAGAATCCTTTGCCGAATGGGTGAATGGTGCGGACATCGAGAAAGATGGTGCGGTGCTCACGCTTGAGGAGACATCCGAAGGCGTGTATGCAGTCGGGTCCTACTACGACGCGGTGAAGGCCCTTATCGAGCGCTCGCTCAACAATTTCTTGGAAGACACGGAATTCCCATACACCCCGTCGGGCTCTTTCAACGCCGACGGTGGATTTGCAGGCGGTGGGGCATCAGCAGGCGGTTCTCTGCCCGAGGGCGCTGGTGGCTCGTCCGATTCTGGCCATGGGGAGAAGCCGTCGTTTGCGGGGCAATCGGGCGAGGGCGGACCTGATCAGGCGACGCAAGGCTCCTCTGCCGCATCGAGCGATACGACCTATGAAACAGTCGATGACTATATTGCCGCGCTCAACGCCGATGAAACCTGGGTGACCTACAACACGGCGACCAATACAGCCACGGTCTCAAGCGTGGGGGCCTTTGTGCGTGCTTGCAAGACCCCCACAAAGGACGTGGGTGCTTTCGATGCGCTCGACCGTGGCGAGGGAGAGAACCAGCTCTTTGGTACGGGCAACCAGGATTACGCCCATTTCGACGCATACGCGGCGGAACTGCTCGAGAATAACGCCTCGACTTATGCCGCGTACAACGATTGGAACGACTCGTATCCATCTGACTACAAGGCCGATCTTGGTCTCGTGGACGATCAGGGGCAATCCGTTGCTACGCGCGCCAATGCCTACAACCCGCTCTATTACCTACTGAATTCCTACGCAGGTGCCGGCACATCGAACCCAGCGACGCACTGGCGCATTCGCACGGGCATTGCGCAGGGGGACACCTCGCTCACGACGGAAATGAACCTTGCCCTGGCTCTCGAAGCGTGCAAAAACGTGGATAGCGTCGATTTCGAGACAGTCTGGGGCATGGGCCATACCATGGCCGAGCGCACTGGCTCGCCAACGGAGAACTTCTTCACCTGGTTGCAGGACACCGTCAAATGAGACGTTGGTTGAAGGGGTGGGCGAAAACGACCACCCCTTCAACTTTCACGCCACTCTGTTTCAAATTGCGTGGCTACAATCCGTATTTATCGTAGAGAGCCTCACGCTCTTCGGATGTGAGTGCAGCGAGAATTTCTTCTGGTTTACAGCCAGCGTCTCTCATCGCGGTTACAAGAGCATTCTGCCTATCTCGCTCTTCTGAAATGCCTTCGGTCTTACCCTCCGCAAGGCCCTCGGCACGACCCTCGACACGCCCTTCTTCACGCCCTTCTGCAAGACCTTCTGCAATGCCCTCTTTCCGACCCTCTTCACGACCCTCTTCACGACCCTCTTCACGACCCTCTTTGCGGCCTTCCGCACGGCCCTCTGCGGCGGCGTAGTTTCTTGCGTCCTGCAAATCCCAATCGAGTTTGCTCATTTCGCTCACCCACTCTTCGTCGCGATAGGCTCTGTTCACTGCTGAGAAAAGGTCTTTTGTTAGGGAATCGCCCGCAACCGGTGTGTCCAACTTTATGAATTCTAGCAAATCGGCTAGGTCTTTGCGTGCCAAGCTCAAGTCGCCGGAGGCGCACAGTACGATATCATGCGCCCCGCTCTCGAATTCGAGCGAAGGGTCTTCTTCGCATCTGCTCTTGAATGTATAGACCGGCAACCCCCGCTT
>CADBRF010000194.1 GCA_902796975.1 uncultured Coriobacteriaceae bacterium | reverse complement strand
TCGGTATCGCCTTCCCACGCGACCTCGATGATGCGATGCGGGTCACTGAGCAGGGCCTTTGCGTTGGGGCAATCACGCCGGTGCACGGAGACGCCGCGTCCACGGGTGATAAAGCCGATGATGTCATCGCCTGGGAGCGGATTGCAGCAGCGTGAAAGACGCACGAAGACATCGTCGATGCCCTTGACCACCACGCCATTGCCCTTGCCACTGTTCTTCTTGCGCGCACGTGGCTTGGCAGTGGGACTCACCGTCCTGCCCGTGGTGAGGTTGATGGTGGGCATCTTGCCCGCTTCTTCGGCAGTTTCTGCCTCTTCGCTCATCTCATGCATGAGACGGTGCACGACCTGACGCGCGGAGAACTTGCCCGCACCCACGGCGACCTGCATTTCGTCGCTGTTCTTGAAGCCCAAATCCTCGCATATCAGCGGGAGGAGCTTATCGAGCTTGGCAATTGAGATAGCAAGCCCATCCTTGCGAGCAGCGCGGAGAATGAGGTCATGCCCCTGCGCGAGATCGTCATTGCGGGTGATGCGAGAGAAGTAGGACCGGATCTTGGATCGCGCCCGCGGCGTCCGTACGATATTGAACCAGTCGCGCGAGGGCGAGGCGTTCTTCTGGGTGAGAATCTCCACGCGGTCGCCCATCTGCAGCTCGTAGTTGAGCGGGACGATGGACCCGTTGACCTTGGCACCCACGCAATGGTTGCCTACCTCGGTGTGGATGGCATAGGCGAAATCGAGGGGAGTTGACTTGGCCCTCAGACTCATGACCTCGCCCTTTGGCGTGAAGACAAAGACTTCGTTATCGAAAAGGTCAATCTTCAAGGAAGCGAGGAACTCCTGCGGATCGCTCGTCTCCTGCTGCCAGTCCAGCATCTCATGGAGCCAGCCGAGCTTCTCGTCCAGGTCCTTGTTGGAAGTGCTCGAGCCACCATTGTTGGCTTCCTTATAGCGCCAGTGAGCTGCAACGCCGTATTCGTTCATGCGGTGCATCTCCACGGTGCGAATCTGGATTTCGAGCGGCCTGCCCGAGGGGCCGATGACCGTCGTGTGAAGCGACTGGTACATGTTGAACTTGGGCATGGCGATGTAGTCTTTGAACCTGCCCGGCATGGGATGCCAGAGACTGTGGACTGCGCCGAGCGAGCTATAGCACTGCGGGATGGTGTCCACGATGATGCGGAGGCCGATGAGGTCGTAGATTTCGGAGAAATCCTTGCCCCGGTTTGCCATCTTCTGATAGATGGAATAGAGATGCTTGGGGCGACCATAGATCTTCGCTTCGGTGAGACCAACCTTGTCTAGCTCTTCGCGGAGCTGCTTCATGACCTCGTCAAGATAGGCCTCGCGGGCCTCGCGCGTCTCGTTCACCATTTTCTGGATCTGCTGGTATTTGGCGGGCATGAGATAGAAGAAGGCGAGGTCTTCCAGCTCCCATTTCATAGAGTTCATACCCAGGCGGTTTGCCAGCGGGGCATAGATCTCCATGGTCTCCTTGGCCTTGAAGATACGGCGATCTTCTTTGAGCGACATGAGCGTGCGCATATTGTGCAGGCGGTCTGCCAGCTTGATGATGACAACGCGGATGTCGTGGCTCATGGCCACCATCATCTTGCGATAGGTGTTCGCCTGCTTCTCGGAAAGCGATTCGACCTCGATGGCACTGATCTTGGTGACGCCATCAACAAGCTCGGCAACGGTATCGCCAAAGCGCTCGCGGATATCGTCAACTGTGTACTTGGTATCCTCGACCGTGTCATGCAGGAGCGCAGCGACAAGCGAATCGCGATCGACTTTTAAATCGACGAGAATGAGCGCAGTCTCCACGGGATGCATGACAAAGGGCTCTCCCGATTTGCGAAACTGCCCCTTATGTGCATTACGCGAGAGCATGTAGGCGCGGATGAGCACCTGGCAGTCTTCAGGGCTCAGATATGCAGACGCCTTCTTATAGAGCAGGTCGAACCGGTCTCCCTCATGCGGCTTCGTAGGGTCGAAAGCCTCTTTCTTAGGCTTGTCTCCCCCGTTCATGACCATGCCAGAATCATCGTTTTTGGGCTTGCTATTCTCATCAGGCAGGGCAAGGCTGCCTGCTTCATCAACATGTTCAGTCGTTTCCGCCATACGTACCCCCTGCTATGCAGACACCAGCTCGTCTGGATGCTCCGGCACGATTGGCCGGTTGAACCGGGCGAGCAGCGCATCAGAATCCGCGCCCAGAGCCCATTGCTTAAACCCGGCGAACTCTTCTTGCTCCTCAATGCCCTCCCGATAGCGAACGGACTGTTCGAGGTCCATGCGCTGCGGATGGGACGCCATGATGATTCGGCGCGAGATTCCATTGCCTGTCGTCTCGAGAAAACCGAGTTCCCGGAAGACAGCTATGGCAGTCGAAACGCCACCCTCGTCAAGATGGGTTTTCCTATCTACTTTAGTTGCTTTTTCCGCAAGTTCCCCATTCGTAAGCGAAAAGCCATCTTCACCTCGGTGAACTGCATGGCTTGCCTCCGCCTTCAGCACCTTGTAGAGCGCAACCATCTGATCGCGGTTCGGGGCGGACGAGCCGAGGATGCGCTCGTTGATCCGCGAATCCCCATAGGAATAGAGGAGATGAACGATGGCATCGCGCCCATCGCGCCCAGCGCGGCCCGCCATCTGGTTGAACTCGATTTCGCTGAAGGGAAGATGATAGAGGACCACGTGGGCAATATCGGGGATATCGATGCCTTCGCCAAACGCGCTCGTAGACACAATGGCCCGAAGAACGCCATCGCGGAAGGCGTCCTCGATGCGGGCACGATCTGCCTTAGGCAAGCCGGCATGGTAGAAGGCGATGCGGGCTGCGAGCTCGGGCACCCGATGGCGGAGCATGCGGGCAAGCGTCGTTGCCTGGTCACGTGAGTTGACGTAGACAATGCACTTATCACCCGCCCCAACCATACGGGCGATATATTCCTCGCGCGAGGAAAGGTCGCGGCGGTCATCGATATGCAAGTTGCTGCGCACATGGGGGTCGATGACGAGATGCTGGATGCCCAAGGTGGAGCAGATAAGCTTGCTCGTTTCATCGTTTGCCGTCGCCGTCACCGCGAGGACAAGCGGATTGCCAAGCGTGACCAGAGCCTGCGAGAGCTGCTGATAGGCAGGGCGCTTGCCTGCACGAGACTGCCCGATATGATGGGCTTCATCGACCACGACAAACCCGATACGTCGCGTTGCAGCGAAAAGGTCGGCATGGATGGCGAGGAACTCCGGTGTTGTGAGCAGGACGTCAACCGCGCCAGACGCGACATCCGCAAAGGTCTGCGCACGCTCGTCCCGGGCAGTCTCTCCCGTGAGCACACTCACCGTAAGACCGAATTTGCCGAAGACACGCTGAAGGTGGAAAGCCTGGTCTGCGACGAGGGCTCGCAAAGGGTAGACGAAGACGCTCGCCTCGTTCTCTTTCAGCGCAATACGGGCGGCATGCATATGGAAGATGAGGGACTTGCCCCTGCCAGTCGCCATGACAACAAGCGTTGAGAAGTCCTTTGCCAACGAGGAGAGCGCTTCTTTCTGCGCATCATGAAGGTCGTGCGGGCCAATGAGCTCCGTCTTGAGTTTGGCATCGAGGCCTGCGTCTGGAAGAGAAGCCCATGACGCCCGCGTTTTGCGAGCTTGTTCGACCTGGGCAAGGCGCGCCTGCTCTTCGCTTTCCGCATCTTCCGCGAGGTCAATATCGTCCCGCCTCACGACGATGTTCACACCCCAGGACCGGCTCATCACGCCCGGGTCGCGCACGCCAAGCGGCCCTGGCAGGCGTGTTTCGTCAGGATGGGCCTCCTCCTTGCCTGGCCCACCCGTCACCGCTGAAACGGCAGCGCTATAGGGCACCCCTGAATCCATGATAGGAGCCAGCCGTGCAGCAAGACGGCGATTGAGAAACCCCAGCTGAACGCCGGTTTCGAGGATATTCACGGCGATGGCGTGGGAGTCAAACTCGTTTTCGGGCTGACGTTCAAGCGAGAGTTCGACTCCCGCCTCCAATGTGGAAAGAACGCTCTGTCGGTTCTCGAAGGTGACCCCGACGACTTTCGTGTTGAAACGGGCAGTATGGGTGATTCCAGCATAATCGCCCGTTT
>CADBRF010000193.1 GCA_902796975.1 uncultured Coriobacteriaceae bacterium | reverse complement strand
TGCGTAACACATTCGCTCGTCTTCAGCAACAAGGTAAACCCCTCCGAAGTCTCTGCCGATGCGGTCAAGGTCCTCTTTGAACACGAAATGCCACTGAACGGGGCGGGAAAGCCAATCAAACGCTGGTAGCAACCACTTTCGGTTTTCTCTACCGCTTTTCTACGCCATCCCCTAACAGCAAACAGCCGGACACATCTTGCGATGCATCCGGCTTATTTGTATCTCAGCTAGGTGACGTTACGAAAGCGTGAGCGTGCTCACGTTGCGCACCGAATCCTTCTCCGTATAGGTAAGGCTCACCGTGTCTCCGGCTCCGAGGAAAGGCAGACGCTCGTTGACGTCAATCGTTGCCGTGTAGACATTGCTGTCATCTTCGAGCATGAAGTAGTAGACCGTATTGCCATCAACCACGACCGGCTGTGCGGAGACAACCTTGCCTGTTGCAGTGGGCAGGTCCTCCGTCTGAGCAAGCGCATTCTCGTCCACATCGACTTCGTTGCTGCTAGCCAGTGCCGTGATGTAGTTTTCCTGGGCTTGGTCGATGGTGGAGCCCGTACCGACAATCTGGTATTGCTCCACGTCGATGAAGGCGTACATCTTCACCAGTCCGGCAGCGTCCTTGAGCGAAAGGAAGTAAGTGGGCCGGTCTGCGATATTGAGCAGCAACGGCGAGGTGGCATTGTAGTTCATCTGCTGCACCTGACCCTCTGCCGAAGACATTGCCGAGGATTCGGTCGCACCAGCGCACACATAGTAGCTCGTCGCCTTCGTGCGGAGGTTGACGAGAACGAAGCCGACGAGAGACTCATCGCTGTTGGCGCTCGTCATGCCCGTGTACATGTAGACGTCGTCATCAATTGCAAGGTAGTTGTAGACACCTGCGTTATCTGCCGTGTATCCGCCGCTGGACCGGTCCTTGGAGAAGAGCGAGGGCGCATCGGTGCCCGTGGGGACGAGAACTCCAGACTGGCCGATGATGGAGTTCCAGAAACCACCACGGTACCTGCCGTAATAATCCAGCTGACCATAGACCAGATCGGCGTCAAACACCTTGTCGCACCAGGTGGGAATCTCATCGAGAGCGAAATACTGAGTCTCGCCCGTACAGGCGTTGACGAGAATAGCGCCATCGTAGTCTTCACCGCCAAAGAGGCCGATGCGCATGCTCACCGTGGGAACAATCCAGTAGGGAGCACCGTCATCGTCGATCTCGAACGCTGCCACGCCGAAAATCTTGGTCGGGAAGCGGAAACGCACGTAGCGGTAGAGGTAATTGTTGAAGTGCTCGCCTGTGGAGATGTGCATATACTGGCCTTCAGGGAGACGCACGAGCTGCGTATCCTGCGTGACCATGTTCACCGTCACGTAGCCCGGGAGGCCCTTGCCAGTATTGGTTATCCACTTGATGATATCCGCATAGATGAGCGGGCTCACCCGGTATGCCGTGTTCTTGTAGTTGATCTGGGTGTAGGAATGCGCCCCCTCGTCGATGGCAAACTGACTCACGAGGTCATCCATCTCGCCGATAGTGCGGCTGCCCAGGCGGATTGCCGTGTCGCGGTCAACAACGGGCACGGTCTTCACGGAAATCTCCGAGATATCGGTGGCAAAGTCCCCATCCTGAACATCGATGAGCTGGGAATAGGAACGCGCATTGAAGAAAGGCGAGCTGGCAACGTTGCCTACGAACAGGCCAATCACGAGAAAGGCGATGATGCCGAGGCCAACGAGAATCGCCTTATGGTCCTTGGCAGACCCTTCCTCGGAGTTTTCGTCCTTCTTCTTGCGGGAGAAAAGAGACCTCCATCCACCCAGACGGATATCGTCAAAGAAGGTAGTCCCCGCGTGCTTTACCACAGGGAAGGCAAAACACACGATGACGACAATCGTGCAGTAGATGAGAAACATCCAGAAATCGACGCTCTGAAGGTTAAAGGGAGGGATGAGGGCGTAGTACATGACCCCAATGATTACGATTGAGGCAATGAGGGGAAACACGAATTTTTGCTTGACGCTCATGGAGCACATTCCCTTCTTCAGAACTGTAACGAGCAATGTTTATGCCGTATTTGTACAAAAAACGACATCTTGTTTATATCGGCCTAGTCGCCATCGGTCAAGAGACGCTTGCTCGCCGCCTCGATTTCCCGCTGGGACATGTTGTTCGACCCCTCGATAGCGATGTTCGCCGCCTTGTTCGTTTCAAGATCGCGCGCCGTGACGTGCACGATACCGTTGGCGTCAATCTGGAAGGTGACTTCAATCTGGGGCTTGTTCATGCCCAGGCGAAGTCCGCCGAGGCGGAACCTGCCGAGCGAGGTGTTCTGGCTCGCCCGCTCGCTCTCTCCCTGGAGTACGTTGATCTCCACCATGGTCTGCATGGGAGAAACCGTGGTGTAGATCTCGCTGTGGGTGGTGGGAAGCGTGGCGTTACGTGGGATGAGCACCGACATTCCATCTCCAACAACCTCGATGCCCAGTGAGTGGGGCGTAACATCAAGCAGGAGCAGACCGCCGACCGTGCCCGCGAGGACCCCCGCCTGCAGGCAGGCGCCGAGGGCGACGCTTTCATCTGGGTTGATATTCTCCGACGGCTCCTTGCCGATAAGCTTTTTCACCGCTGCCTTGACAGCGGGAATACGACTGGAACCGCCAACCATGAGGACCTTGCCAATATCGCGGGGGCTCATGCCGGCATCGGAAAGAGCGCGTTTGCAAGGCCCCATGGTGCGTTCCACGAGGTCTGCCGTGAGGCGATCGAAGACTGCACGCGTAATCGTCGACTCGAAATGGACGGGCGCCCCACCGCGGGTGGCAAGGAAGG
>CADBRF010000192.1 GCA_902796975.1 uncultured Coriobacteriaceae bacterium | reverse complement strand
GCCGGTGGAACTATCCGCATTGCCAATGTAGTCTTTCACGATTTCATCGACCGTATCCATATCGGCGTTGTCGATGGTGCCGAAAGCGGCATAGTTCCCATTCAAGCTTGCTGTTGTGGCGATATCTGAAGAGAGCGTGATGAAGAACTGGCTCGTCGCGCTGTTTTTATCGGTGGTACGAGCCATGGCAACGGTACCACGCCCAAAGGAATTTGCGAGCTTGTTCGAGACGTTGTTGGAAGAGAACTCGCCGAGAATCGCCTGATCAGAGCCACCTGTTCCCGTGCCCAGCGGGTCTCCGCCCTGCAGGCAGAAATCTTTGACGATGCGGTGGAAGGTCAGTCCGTCGTAGAACCCGTCTTCAACCAGGTTGCAGAAATTCGTCACGGTAACGGGGGCGTTATCCGCGTCGAGGATAATGGTGAAGGGCTCGTAGCCCTCAACTGTGACTACGGCGTGATGCGTGCCCGAGGCGTATTTGCCCGTTGCTTCAGAGAGATACGTTGTCGAGCTTGAAGAAGACGAGCTCGTCGAGGCACTCGTTGAGCTTGAAGCGCTCGAAGAACTCGAAGTGCTTGAAGAGCTTTCGCCTGCACTGGATGATGCCGAAGAAGCAGCTGAGGAGGATCCACACCCTGCAAGGCAGAACACGCATACTGCGGCGGCAAGGGCGGCGAGAACGTAGAACGCGAACTTGGACCGTACAGAATGCATGGTAGCGCCCCTCTCTAGTCGATCATGTGGATGTACTCGATTACCGGGTAATCATCAGGATTGGTGATTTTGCCCTTTTCATCGGTGAGGATTGCGCCCTCGCCTTTGGTCTCACTTGCTTGCTCGTTTATCTTCTCGATGATATCCATGCCCTCATCGATTGCGGCGAAGCCAGCATATTTGCCATTGAGATAGGTGAGGTTGCCAATGCAGATGATGATGGTGGAGCCATCGCTTTGCTTGCCGTCTGCTGTGCGCCCCATGGCGAGGACGCCGGAGTTGAGGGAGAGACTGTTGCGCGAGCCGGCATCGCTGTATTCGCCTTTGACTCGATAGTTATTCGCGTCTACGCCTGTGCTATCACCAAACTCGGCATAGATGGAATCGAGCACGGTGTGGATGGGCTTCCCATCGAAATAGCCATCCTCGACCATGTTGCAGAAGAGCTCGGAGGTCATAGGCGCCTGGTCGGAATAGATGGTGATGCGGACTTTCCCGTAGTCCTTGATGCTGATGACTGCATGGTGAGTGCCAGAGGCATAAGGACCGAGCGATTGCTTCTCAAGCGGCTTGGAAGGTTTTTCGGCGCTTGTGGATGCCGATGCGGAAGTGGAGGAAGAAGCGGAGGCGTCTGCAGACGAGGCACTGCTCGTTGAAGCCACGCTTGACGCTGCCCCGCTCGCGCAGGCGGTAAGGCACAGGCAGAAGACGAGCGCTGCAGTGAACCCTGCGATTGCCTTAAAACGCTTCACAGACCATCCTTCCTGAATCGAAAATATATATGGTTATCTTAGCGTATAATCACCGGAACGCTCTCCGCTGAGTTGGCGGTAGGCAAAATGCACCATGCAAATATCATAGTCAGAGAGGTCAAATCGACATGTCTCTTCCTTTTCGCACAATTACGATTGTCGGCGTCGGTCTTATCGGAGGCTCTATCGCGTCAGCGCTCGAGAAGCTCCCAGATCCTCCTGCAGTGAGGGGTATTGATGCCGATGCCGCGACACTCGAGGCGGCTCGGGGAGCATATGCGCTCGATGACACTGCATTGCCCGAAGACCCAAAGGTAGAGGAATGGCTTTCTGCGGGTGGCTCCGACCTTGTCATCCTCGCTATTCCCGTCTTCGCTGCCCAACAGTGGTTCGACCGGCTCGAGCGTTGTGGCTACGATGGCATCATCACTGATACGGCTTCAACCAAGCGCGTCATTTGCGGCATTGCGGAGAACACCCTTTCCAACCCAGCCCGCTTCCTTCCGGGCCATCCCATGGCGGGTTCCGAAGTCAACGGGTTCTCCGGTTCGCGTCCCGATATGTTCCAAGGCGCTTACTGGATTCTCTGCCCGGACGACTCCACGCCCGATGAGGATTTTCTTGCCCTGCACGAGCTCTTCTCAGCTCTAGGTGCCCGCATCATCTCCATTCCCCGGGAGCAGCATGACAGCGCGGTGGCGATTGTCAGCCACGTGCCCCATATGGTCGCCTCCTCGCTCGTGGAGCTTGCTGGCAACCATGCAGGAGAGCGCCAGGAGATTCTCCGTCTCGCTGCGGGCGGCTTTAAGGACACTACACGCATTGCCGCGGGCTCGCCGGAGCTCTGGTGTGGCATCGCCATGGACAACCGCGAGGCGGTTTCAGCCGGGTTGGCAGAGATGCAGGATATCCTGGGTTCCTTCCAGAAGGCAATTGCAGATGAGGACACTGAGGCACTCACTGGCCTCCTTGCCAAGAGCGCAGACCTCCGACGTGGCATGCCCGCCCGCTGGATTCCCGATTCCGCAAAGCTCACGCAGGTCCGAATCGCCATGAACGACCGCCCCGGCATCATCGCCGAGGTTACCGGCATCGCTGGTCATGCCGGTTGCAATATCGAATCCATCCAGATAGACCACATCAACGAGGACACTGCTGTGCTCGAGCTCATCCTCACCGACGAGGGGGATATGGGCAGGCTCGCCGCCGAACTCATCAATGGTGATTACGACTTCTCCTTCAAGAAGCTCGAGGAATAGCGCTGGCGTGGAAGGCAAACAGACAATGGCAGCTGCATTAACAAGAATGCTCAGGGGCTCTTTGCGGGTGCCCTCCGATAAGTCGCTCTCTCATCGCGCCGTGCTCTTCTCCGCTTTGGCGGATGGCACCTCTCATCTTTCGAACGTTCTTCCCAGCGATGATGTCAAATCATCGCTTGCCGCAGTGGCGGACCTCGGTGCGAGCGTGGAGATGAGCGAGGGAGACTACGGTCTTGATTGCGTCATCGAAGGTTGGGGAGATGCTCCAGACCGGTCCAAGCTCCATGATCTCGACTGTGGCAATTCCGGTACCACCACGAGACTTCTCATGGGGCTTTTGGCGGGACTGGGCATTGAAGCGCGCCTTCATGGCGACGCTTCGCTTTCAAGCCGTCCTATGGGAAGGGTGATCGAGCCGCTGCAGTTGATGGGCGCCTCGATTGAGGCGGAAGAGGGCCATCTGCCCGCGTTCATCCACCCGGCGAGAAATCTCCACGGTATCGAATACCGGACGAAGGTCGCGTCTGCCCAGGTCAAGTCTGCAATTTTGCTCGCCGGTCTTGCAGCAAAAGGTAAAACCATCGTCGAGGAGCCTGCAAAAAGCCGAGACCACACGGAGCGTCTGCTCCCCGCCTTTGGCGTACCAGTTGAGCGAACGGGGCTCGAGGCTTCCCTCGAAGGGCCGGCGCGTTTGCACGCTCATGACCTGTCCATCCCTGGGGACCCGTCCTCTGCCGCCTTTCCTGCGGTTGCCGCCGCGCTCGTTCCTAGTTCAGATGTGCTCTTGCAAGATGTAGCGCTCAATCCCACCCGTTCCGGCGCCTTTGCGGTGATGCAGCGGATGGGCGTGGATATCAGCTTTGAGAACGAGCATGCCGAGGGAGCGGAATCCATTGGGACTATTCGGGTGCGCTATACCCCAGAGCTTGCTGGCGTGGAGGTCACGGGTGAGGAACTTCCGTCCCTCATCGATGAGGTACCGGTTCTCGCCGTTCTCGCGGCGCATGCTAGAGGCGAGACGGTGTTTTGTCAGGCAGGCGAGCTTCGTGTCAAGGAGAGCGACCGCTTTGTCGCAATCATTGATGGTCTTGCGGCTTTCGGCATTCACGCCTGGGAAGATGGCGATGACCTGCATATTGGGGGGGAGGGGCAGGGTGCTTTTGAGCGCTCCCCGCGCGAGATTTCGCTTCCGACCTACCATGATCATCGGATGGCTATGACCTGGTCTATTGCCGAGCTTGTGGCAGGAAACACAGTGGAGCTTGATGACCGTGCCTGCGTGAGCGTGTCCTGGCCGAGCTTCTACGAGGATATGAAGAGTCTCCGCGTTGAATAGCCTCGCCTCGAGCCCGTTGCCATTGCTGAGCTTGTTCGTTTTTCGATGTTTGGAGTCTGAGATGTCCGTAGATGAGTCTGCTAATTCGCGTCTCTTGCGGTTTATGGGGCCGGAGAAGCTCGCCCGGCTCACGCATGCAAGGGTGATGGTCTTCGGGCTTGGAGGCGTTGGGTCGAATTGCGTTGAGTCGCTTGTACGCGGCGGAGTTGGCAGCTTCGTGCTCATCGATGGTGATGAAGTCGAGCTGAGCAACCTCAACCGCCAGGCAATTGCTCTGAGGTCAACTATTGGCATGCGCAAGGTGGATGCAACGGAGAAGCTCGTACATGCCATCAATCCCCAGGCAAACGTCGCCACTATCGATAGGTTTTTGAGTGGCGAAGATGTTGCTCCCATATTCGACGAATGGGCTGAGAAGGTAGATTTCGTCATCGACGCCCTCGATACGCTCGACGTCAAGCTCCAGATTGCCTTAGAAGCACAGGGTCGGAACATCCCCATCGTGAGCGCTATGGGCGCAGGCAACAAGCTCGACCCCATGCGCCTGCAGTTTGCCGACCTCTATAAAACAGATGTGTGTCCGCTCAGCAAGGCCATGCGCAAACGTGGGCGTAAGCTCGGGCTCAAGCATCTGAGAGTCATCTATTCCGATGAGCCGCCTATGGAGCCCAAGCCGGCGGATGGCGAATCATCTGGGCAGCGCGCTGTTCTTGGAACGACCTCCTATATGCCGCCTATCATGGGCCAGATGATCGCGAGCGATTGCATTCGGCAAATAGCAGGACTTGAGAACCCCAATGCAAAGGCCCGAGGTTACAGGGCATGAACAGGGAACTCTCCCTTTTCGATATGCATTGCCACCCCGTCTTTTCTCCGGACTTCGCTGGTTTTGCCGCGGATGCTGCCCAGGTGGGACTTGGTCTGTTTGCCAATACCGTGAACGGGGAAGAGTGGAGTCGGGCTCATGCGCTCGAGCCCCAGTTCTCTAACGTCCGGATGGGACGTGGCCTTCATCCCTGGTGGATTGAGGATGAATCTGCGGCCGTGGCGGATGTCGATGCGTTTGTCGAGCAGGCGGGAGAGTGGACAGCAGTTGGAGAAGTGGGGTTAGACTATAGTAAGCGTCATTGTGCCCACGCTGAACTGCAGCTTTCCTGTTTCAAGCGCATTGTGGAAACGGCAAGCACCTACGCTGGTACCGTCATGTCCATCCATGCCGTCCATGCCGCTTCTGATGTGCTCGACGTGCTGGAAAAGGCAAAATTCACCGATGCCGGCGTGCCCATCTTCCACTGGTTCTCGGGAAGCACTGATGAACTTGTTCGGGCGCGTCAACTGGGCTGCTATTTCTCCGTTAACCCCAAGATGCTCGAAACCAGGAGAGGGCGGGCGTATATCCGCCAGATTCCCGTGCGCCAGATGTTGCTCGAGACAGATCTGCCTGCTTATGAGGGAGACCCTATCACGGCTGGTGAGATTGCAGATATGCTGCAAAAACTTGTCGTGAATATCGCCGCCCTGCGAGGTGTTGACGCCGGTGAGCTTGGAGAAACCCTTGCGAGCACGAGCAGGAGTATCCTGAACCTCTGAGCAAAACCACGGTAAGGAATCGAGATTTCAAGGAGTCTGCGGCTCATGCGCGTGCTTGTTGATGGCTATAACGTGACGAAGCGCGATCCGGCAACGCGGG
>CADBRF010000191.1 GCA_902796975.1 uncultured Coriobacteriaceae bacterium | reverse complement strand
CACGCGGATCTTGCCATGCTTCTCCTCGAGCGCCTCGGTGGTCGCGTGGCAATCCTTGCCCCACAAATCGCTTGCGTCCAGGATCTGAACGTCTTCGTCGTTGATGTTGAGATAGACGGGGTGGTCTGCTTTGCCCTCGAAGATGATGCCATCATAGCCAGCGTATTTCAGCTCCGGGCCGAAGTGACCGCCGGAGTTGGAGGCGCCGATGATGCCCGTGAGCGGGGCCTTGGAGACGATCTCGTAGCGGCCGGAAGAGCTTGCCGCGGTGCCGGTGAGTGGGCCGGTCATGAAGATGAGCTTGTTCTCTGGGGAGAGGGGATCGACCTTCGGATCCACCTCGTTGCAGTAGTACTTGGTGCCGAGGCCGCGTGCGCCGACGTAGTCGTTGGCGTCTTTCATGTTGAGCGGCTCTTTGGCGACGGTGCCGGCGGTGAGGTCGACACGCAGGATGGTTCCCATCCAGCCTTTGCCCTGTGCCATGACTAGCCCTCCATTCCAATAGCCGCGAGGAACTTGTCTGCAGCTGCCTGCTTCTTCTCGGGAACCTCGTGCGGGTCAACGACCTTGATGGCGCCCTGGGGGCACCACTTGGCGCACTGCGGGTCTCCGCCGCACATGTCGCATTTGAAGATGCGACGCTGGCGCGGGGAGTACGAGACGTTGCCGAAGGGGCAAGCGCTTACGCACATCTTGCAGACGATGCACTTGTTGTCGTCGTGGACGACATAGCCGTTGGCATCGCGGTGCAGGGCCCCGGAAGGGCAGACCGCCATGCATGCAGGCTCATCGCACTGCAGGCACATGATCGGGACGGTTATTGCCTGTTCCTCGTACTGGAAAACGCTGACGGCTGCGAGGCGAGGATTGAACTCCTCGTTGTGCGAGAACGAGCATGCGAGTTCGCACGAACGGCAGTTCACGCAGCGCTTTGGGTCGACTACCAGCTGTTTTGACATGGCTGGCACCTCCTACTCTCTTTGCGTCGTCTCAGTGCCAACCTCCCCGCTGCCACTGAGAAGCCACCTTCCGTGTTTCATTAAATCATCGTTTACCGACAGCTCGCGCTCCTTCTCGCCGGAGAGCTAGGCAGATTTGGCTTTTCTGCCTAATATTCTTATCGTGATTAAGCAATAACTTAATCAATTGGACTGACGCATTAGGCAGTAAAAGTCTCAACCAAAGCTTGGGAGGGAGCTTTCCATGAGGACTTTCGACTACCGCCGCGTTCCTGCGGAACTG
The DNA here is from genome assembly GCA_902796975.1 of uncultured Coriobacteriaceae bacterium. Taxonomy (GTDB): domain Bacteria; phylum Actinomycetota; class Coriobacteriia; order Coriobacteriales; family QAMH01; genus CADBRF01. The sequence goes on along the minus strand of CADBRF010000191.1, from coordinate 3,175 downwards.
CATAGCAGGGAAATCAGCGATTGCGTTGTGCTTCTACACGAAGACAAGGGGCGTTTGAGCGTTTTCAGGGATTTCTATCCCCAGACTTTTGAGACTCTCGCGCAGCAGGCGTATATGGACAATGTCGAGGCGTCTGCTCGCATCGAGGGCATCTATCCAACTCGCAAGAGGGTAGAAGAGGTGGTCAGCGGTGATACGTGCGGAGAAGATGCCCAGCAGCTCTGCGCGAACGAAGACGAGCTCCGGATCGTGGGATACTCCCGGGCCCTGCGCATGCTGGATGCCGAGATTGACGAGCTCGATGTCTCCACTTCCACGATTCTCAGCCTCTACGAAACGCTCTTCTTCGACAGAGATCTTGGCAGCAAGAGCCGCTATCGCCGCAAGGACTATATCTACGCCAACCTCGACGGGCGCATGCAGGCAGTCCCGGTGAGCCCCATCCCGGCATTTGAAACCCCGCTCGTTCTGGGCGGGGCGGTAGACAGCCTGAATGAGGCTTTCGACGACGGAGATCGTCCGTTCATTATGCTGGTTGGCCAGTTCGTTGTTGATTTCCTCTGCATTCGCCCATTTGACGAGGGCAATGGCCGCATTGCCCGCCTGTTTGCTGATGTGCTTCTCCGCAAGGGCGGCTTCGATATCAACAAGTACATGAGCGTCGACAAAATCATCGAAAGCCGGGCCTCGGAATACTACAGCGTGCTTAACGAGTGCGCGGTAAACTGGAACGTGCGGTCAAACACCTATCTGCCCTATGTGGAATTCTGGTTTGATGTGCTCCATCAGGCCTATGAACAGCTGTTTTCCAGCCTTGAGGCATCTGCGGAGGGCAAGTCCAGCAAGCGTGACCGGGTTCGCGCCTACTTCACGGCGCATCCCACGGGAGTGACCAAACGACAGATTCTGGCGGATTGCCCGGATATCAGCGAGGCGACTGTAGAAAGCGCGCTCACCGGCCTTGTCAAAGAGGGCTTCATCGAGAAGGTTGGAGCAGGCCGCGCCACCTCCTACCAGCGCATGACAGTTACCTCGTAGACGTTTGTCGTGTTACGTTAGTGGCATTGCCTCACATGACAATTGCCTCGTAGACGATTGTCATGTCGTGTGGCGAACGAGTCCCCACGCTGAGTTCGGATTGGGCTATAGTCATGCCTGCATATTCCGCAAGCTTCTATTGGACGAGCTCAGATGGACATCAAATACTTCGATATCAACGAAGACGGTTACAGCGTCCGCTGCAAAATGATGACGGGGACAAAGACGCGTGAGCACGAGCGCGTGGTCGTCTGCACCCATGGCTTTGGTGGTAACAAGGACATCGCCAGTATTCAGAAATTTGCTGAGAAGGAAGTTGGCAAGCGCAAGAACGATGCTGTCATCGCCTTCGACTGGCCCTGCCACGGCAAGGATGCGCGCAAGAAGCTCGAGCTGGACGAGTGCTTCGAATACCTTACGCTGGTTGTGAACTACGCGAAAAACGAACTCGGGGCGAAGTCCATCTACAACTATTCGGTCAGCTTCGGCGCCTACATCACCTTGGCCTACCTGCACAAATTCGGGAATCCTTTCGCCCGCATCGCACTCCGCTCATCGGGCATCAAGATGTACCAGAACATGCGGGATAACGTTTCCGCTATCGACCTGCCCAAGCTGGAACGGGGCAAAGAGGTCGAGGTCGGCTTCGAGCGCAAGATGAAAATCGACCAGAAGCTCCTCGACGACCTCAAGGCAAACGACATCATCCAGTTCGAGTATTTCGACTATGCCGATGACATAATCATGCTCCATGCCAGCGAGGATACCTTTGTGCCCATCGAGCTCGCGCGAGAGTTCGCAGACAATAATGTCATCGAGTTTATCGAGGTCAAAGGGGCAGATCATCCCTTCCGCAATCCCAACTACATGGATTTTGCCATTCATACCGTGGTCGAGTTCTTCGCGCCAGAACAATAGCTTCGGGGTACGGCAGACGCTTATCCCACGACAATTGCCTACGAGGTAACTGTCGTGTTGCCCGGGCTTGGGATGTCCGCGACACAACTATTCAAGAACTAATCGCAATGCTTTCAGGGCCCTTTCAGGGACGCAGTGCATCCTATAGACACTGAAGTTCGCTGAAGGGACGAATCCTCATGAAAAAGCTAACACGACGCATCGCCCTCGATGCTGTAATGACCGTACTGCTCGTTGTTGAAATGTTTATTCAGTTCACTGGCGTGTTCTGGCACGAAGTTATTGGCTTTGTGTTCTTGGGCACCATTGCAGCCCACCTGCTTTTCGAACGCAAATGGCTTGGCGCCATGCTTTCATCGGCCAAGGCTCGAAGCCGTCAGAAGATGCGTTTTGTGATGAGCATCTTGCTGGCGGCGGTTATGGCTGCGATGGCTGCAAGCTCCATTGCCATCAGCACGATCATCGCCTCAACGGGTGTCAACCTCGCGCTGGTCTTGCCGATGAGCACCTGGCCTCTGGTCCATACGTTCAGCGCCTATGTCCTGTGTGCGCTCGTCACCATCCATGTTGTTTCTCACTGGGCGCTTGTCGCCCGTGCGATGCGCGTTCCCTATAACCCCGAGCGCCGCGCAGCTATCCAGGTGGGCGCAGGTGCGGTTGCAACGGTCGCCGCAGCCGCTATTGGCATCACGGGAGCTGGAGCAATGAGCCAGATTCTCGGGTCCGGTTCTTCCACGGCTAATGCTGATGCTACTACTACCGATTCTGCAAGTTCCAACGCCACGGCCTCTAACTCCGCTGTCGATGCCGAGGCTACCGCGACTCAGCAAGCCGTAAGCACAACCCGCGGCCATGGCAAAAAGGGGAGCGCAACAACGGTTTCCACCAGTTCCGCCTCTGGGTCCACCTCCGGCACCGCATCTGGCGGATCAGGCAGTGACGCGTCGAGCAGCTCGTCTTCCTCCTCGAGCTCATCGACCGCTTCGGGGACTTGCCCACTTTGTCCCAAGAACTGCCCGCTTTCCTCCCCCCGCTGCAGCCGTCCCTATGATGAGGGCCTGATCTAGCGTCCTGCGCCAGCCATTTTCCCCAGCGACTTTTGGCTGGTCGGCATGGCAGATGTCTACGAGGTAACTGTCGTGTGGGGAGAAGACAGCGCAGTAACACGACAATTGCCTACGAGGTAATTGTCATGCTCCAAAAGCGGCTGACTGGATTT
>CADBRF010000190.1 GCA_902796975.1 uncultured Coriobacteriaceae bacterium | reverse complement strand
TAACTTGTCAGCTGTCCATATTGTAACCCACCTGGTAATACCGAATGAGAGTAAATTGGTCATAACGAAAAAGGAGGGATGACCTATGTATGAGCCGTCGAAAGCGTTCGAGAACTTTCATATCTCGGGGTTTCAATATTGGGATGGTGCCCGTGTTCTTCCCAATCTGAAAGCTGGTCAGAAGCTGAAGCTCAAACCGGAGTTTGACAACCCCTTCGATTCGAATGCCATCGCCATCTATCGCAAGGATGTCAAACTCGGCTATGTGCCACGTGCCAAGAACGAGTTGCTGGCGCAGCTCATGTTTTTCGGACACAAAGACGTGTTCGAGTGCGTTGTCCTGGGTGTCGATAAGAAGGCAGACCCGTGGAAACAGGTCTATGTGGGCGTGCGCGTGAAAGACGTTCGGAAGAAATAGCCGAAAGGCTTTGCGCATAGTTTTCAGGCGGACATCTAAATACAGCTTCTTTCAGTTATGTCGGCATCGGGTCGAGCACCGCCTTCTCCAAGAATCGACTAGTCATCCTCGCTGAGCTTGTGAAAAAGCATATGCCACACATCACAACGATTTCGATGTATGAATCCGTTCCGAACGTCGCGTACAAATCGGACTCCGACCTTGCCGAGCTTGGAAATGCGGGTACTGGAGGACCTACATATTTCATGTTCGAGAGACTGGGGGCAGTTCGCTATTTGGTGAAGAGAAAATCGCACGGCTGGCCATCCCTGCACAGGGTGTGCAGGCGGGTGAAGGTCACTCCCGGAATAGACCCGTAGTTGATGTCGTCGGCGTGACAGAAGATTGTGCCAAGCTTACGAGCGCCATATCTTTCGAGAATCTGAGCGTAGATGCAGCTCGTGCACTCGAACTGTAGGTGCTTCGTCGTGGATTCATCATGGTGCCACACGTACTCCCACCCATAACCGCTGCCGCGCTCGAAGCCTGCGGGAACCACTCGATCCATCAGCTTAAGCATGCCCGGCTTGGAGAGCGCCTTGCGGTAGGTGCCCGCCGTGTGCCTCTCCACGTAATCCCACATAGGCTTGCCAACGGCCTGGCTCGCCTCGTCCTCGCTAAGCCCCCGGTCCCGCTCGATCTCGTAGAGGGCGAGCGCGGTGAACATGTTCGCCAGGTGGTCGTAGTTGCCCTGGTCGCAATACTCCTGGTTCTCGGCGATGAGCTTATCTACCCGGGAAGCCACCCTGTCTTGTTCTTCCCGGGGCCTGGTGGGAAGGTATTCTTGGTAGCGGCTTGCCTTAATGAGGGCATGACCTTCGTATACACGCTGCTTCTTTGCCATGACTACGCTGCTTTCTCTTGGGTGTCTTGCTGCTTTGCGAGGGAGAGGATGCCATTTTGGAAGACTATCTGGACGTCGTGGATCATCCGGATGATCCGCTCGCGTCCGTAATCACCCGTAACGACCTGTGAGAGAACGCCGTAGTAGGCCGTCATGAGCAGCCGATAGGTGTCCCGGTCTACGCCACTTAACCCCGCACGATCCAGCATCGGCTCGATGTGCTCGATATTGTTTTCAACGAGAGAGTCCGTGAAACCCTCGTAGCGGGTGCCTTGGGCCTTGGTGAGTATGAGGCGGAGGTCGTCGCGGTGGGAGACGATGAAGTCGGCGAGACGTGGGAGTTGCTGGAAAAACGCCTCGTCCAGATGCTGCATTTGATCCGCTTCGGCATAGGCGCTCCAGCCGGAGGTAATGCTACCAAGGAGTTCCACCAACTCCTCAGACGTCTGCTCCACGAGCGCATCGAAGAGTTCTTCCTTGCTCTTGTAATAGCCGTAGAAGGCGCCCTTCGTGAACCCCGCGTCGCTGACGATTCTGTTGAGGGATGCATCCTTGAAACCGTGCTTCATGAAGTGCCGACGGGCGCTGGTCAAAATCGCCTCTTGTGTGGATGAATTTCTAGTCATACTCTGTCCTCGAAAAATATACCGTTGGTATATACCATTGGTATAATTCGATATTCACACTATGTCAAGCGAATTATCGTCTTGGGTTCGCATGCCCATCTCAAAGCCGGACATGGTGGTACCCATACATGAAACTTGATAGACTTACATGGATATAAACCGAGACGTCGGGCTTTCGGGTGCTTGCCAGTGGAATGCGGAGGGATTGTGACGATGCCAGAAGACAGCCATTCGACTCGTTCTGGGTTTGCTGGGGAAAGGCGGAATTTTCCAGGGCAGGACGAAGCTCCGAAAAGCAAGAAGCGGGGGGCCATTATGACGCGTCGTCGGGCAATCGCCCTGGGTGTTGCAGCTGGTGTTGTCGTAGCGGGGGCGGGCTCTCTTGCAGCCACCTACAATCCAACTGATACGTCCATCAATGGCCCTGGCGCTTTCAATTCTCCAGAAAATGAGAGTGGAAACGAGGCTGGCGGAACTCTTCCTGTGCGATGCGCCATTCTTTACGCTTCCATGCACGCAGGCAACACGCTCAAGCTCGTGCGAGCTATCAAGCGAAGCTACCCCGACGTTCAGACTTTCGATGCTGTCTCGATTCCACATGACCAGATTGACCTCTCGGCCGCTCGTCTCGTGGTGCTAGCCTCGGGCGTCTATTTCGGTTCATTCGCCAAAGAGCTTCTTTCCGCTGCCAAATCGTGCCTCCAACCAGGGCAAAAGGTCTTGATTGTTTATACTTCGGGGGCGTTGTCAGAGAAATTTGACGATAAGGCGGCCGACATTGTAACGAATGTGGGCGCGGATCTTGTGGGAACGTACGATTGCGTGGGCGCTTATCGCATGTTCAAGTTCCTACCCATCTCGCATGAGGGGCATCCAACTGAGGAAGAAGTGCAT